>NZ_JBLYUB010000013.1:0-202865 GCF_049999945.1 Planosporangium spinosum
CGGCCATCGCGTTCGTCTCCTTCGGTTTGTGACTTAGCCGTCTCGAAGGATCTACGCGGTGGCCGTCTCCTACATCACGACACGCTCATCAACGAGCCCGTCGTACACCATCTCCGTGGACGCAGCCCCCGGCGACGGCACCTTGGACATCACTACGGCGCCGCGTTGTGGCTGCGCGGTCCCGCTTCTGTGGGATCCGCAGCGGGGATGGCTGCACCTGGCCACGTGGTCGCCGTGCCCCTATCGACCCGCCTCGGCCATGTCCGGTTGTACCCGGTCCTTTCCTCGAAACCCGGTCGATCAGGCGATCCCGGAGTCGGCTGCCGCCGGCGAACCCGATTGCGTGCCTGGCCAGGCCGGCATCGTGCGAGCCGGTGGATGGCGACGGCCGCGACGGCGGCGTGCCGGTCGGCGCGGCCGGATGTTCGGGTCGGTGTGGCGCAGGGCGGGCTCCCGCCTTCGCGGCTGCGTGCCGTACCGGCGTGACGCGGCACCGCGCTCTGTCTTGACCGCGTCGTCGCGGGCGCAGGCCGGCGGCGGCCAGCGCGGGGAGGGGGAGCGGTGATGGTTCGCCACGACGAGCTGGAGCGGTTCGGCTATCGGCAGGAGCTGCGCCGGACGCTGGGCTTCACGGACCTGCTGGTCTACGGGTTGATCTTCATGGTGCCGATCGCGCCGATGGGGATCTTCGGGTCGGTGTACGCCGCGTCGGGCGGCATGGTGGCCCTGGCCTACCTGATCGGGATGCTGGCGCTGGTTCTGACCGCCGCGTCGTACGCGCAGATGGTGCGGGCGTTTCCGATGGCGGGCAGCGTCTACAACTACGCCGGGCGGGGGATCGCCGCGCCGGTGGGTTTTCTGGCCGGCTGGGCGGTGCTGCTGGACTACGTGCTGGTGCCCGGGCTGCTGTACCTGGTCGCCGCGGTCGCGATGCACGCCACCGTGCCGGCGGTGCCGGTGTGGGCCTGGCTGGTCGGGTTCGTGGCGTTCAACACGGTGGTCAACTACTTCGGCATCCGCATGACCGCGGTGGTGACCCGGGTGATGCTGGTCGGCGAGCTGGTCGTGCTGGCGGTCTTCCTGGCCGTCGGGGGCTGGGCCCTCGCCCATGGCCGTGGCCGGGGATTGTCGCTGGACCCGCTGGTCAACTCCGCCACCCTCTCGGCGAAGGTGGTCTTCGGCGCGGTGTCGGTGGCGGTGCTGTCGTTTCTCGGCTTCGACGGCATCAGCATGTTGGCCGAGGAGAACCGCGGCGGCGCCCGCCAGATCGGCCGGGCGATGATCGGTGCGCTGGCCCTGGCCGGGCTGCTGTTCATCGCGCAGACCTGGGTGGCGTCGCTGCTGGTGACCGACCCGGCCGGGCTGCTGGCGCACGGTGACCCGGACGGCACGGCGTTCTACGACGCCGCCCGGCACGCCGCCGGCGGCTGGCTGGCCACGCTGTGCGCGGTGGCGACCGCGATCGCCTGGGGCGTGGCGAACTCGCTGGTGGCGCAGGTGGCCACGTCCCGGCTGCTGTACGCGATGGCCCGCGACCGGCAGTTGCCGTCGATGCTGGCCAGGGTGTCGACCCGCCACGGCGTACCGGTCAACGCGCTGGCGCTCACCGCCGCGGTGTCGCTGGGCCTCGGCCTCTATATGGCGTCGCGCGCCGACGGCATCGGCTTGATGTCGAGTCTGATCAACTTCGGGGCGTTGACCGCGTTCCTGATGCTGCACCTGTCGGTGATCTGGCACTACCTGGTCCGCCGCCGCAGCCGCAACCTGTGGGCGCACCTGGTCGTGCCCCTTGCCGGTTTCGCGGTCCTGGCGTATGTGGTGGTCAACGCCGACGTCGCCGCCCAGAAGTTGGGCTTCGTCTGGCTCGGCCTCGGCGTCGTCGTGCTCGCCGGCCTGACCCTGGCCGGGCGGCGCCCCCGGCTGTCCGGCCTGCCCACCCTCGGAGAGGAGGTGCGGATATGACCGAGGTGATCACCGTCCGCCCGACCCGTGACCAGCTGGCCTACACCTTCGGCGGCAACGCTGAGCCGCTGGCGCGGCTGCGCCCCGGCGACGTGCTGCGGGTGTACACCGAGGACTGCTTCGGCGGCCTCGTGCGCACCGTGCAGGATCTGCCGTCGCGGGTGTGCCGGATGCCCTACCTCAACCCGGTCACCGGCCCGTTCCACGTCGAGGGCGCCCAACCCGGCGACACCCTCGCCCTGCACTTCGCCGCGATCACCCCGGCCCGCGACTGGGCGGTGTCGGCGACGTTCCCGCACTTCGGTGCGTTGACCTCCACCGCGCACACCGCCACCCTGCAGCCGCCGCTGGCCGAACGGGTCTGGCGCTACGACATCGATCGCGCCGCCGGGCTGGTGCGCTACTCCGCCCGAAACTCCGACTACACGGTGGATCTGCCGCTGGCGCCGATGCACGGCACCGTCGGCGTCGCCCCGGCCGCCGGCGAAGCCCGCGCCACGATCGTGCCGGACGCCCACGGCGGCAACCTCGACACCCCGCAGCTGCGCGCCGGCACCACCCTGTATCTCGGGGTCAACGTCGACGGGGCGCTGTTCAGCCTCGGCGACGGGCACGCCCGCCAAGGCGACGGCGAGGTGTCCGGAGTGGCCGTGGAGGCCGCGATGGACACCACGCTGGTCGTCGACCTGATCAAGAACACGCCGACGCCGTGGCCGCGGATCGAATCCGACACCGAGCTGCTGTCGGTCGGCTGCGCCCGGCCGCTGGAAGACGCGTTCCGCATCAGCCAGCGCGACCTGGTCGGCTGGGTCGCCGACCTCACCGGCCTGGACCAGCTGGACGCCTACCAGCTCGTCGCGCAGGCCGGCCGCGCGCCGGTGGGCAACGTCTGCGACCCCAACTACGTCATGCTCGCCGCCATCGCCACCCGCCACCTGCAACGGGCGGTCGCCTACGACGGCGTACACACCCGGCTGCGCGACATCGCCCACCGCCACCGGTGAGACGCCATGTCGTTCACCACGACCGGGGTCGGGATGGGTCGGCTGCCGCTGCGCGACGAGCTGTTCCTGCTCGCCCACGACGACGCCGGCCGGCCGCTGCTGCACCGGCGCTGCCTGGCGCTCGGCCTGGCCGGGGCGATCCTGATCGACCTCGGGCTGGCCGACCGGGTCGCGCTCGGCCAGGGCTACCTCGGGCTCAATCCTGGCCCGGGCGGTGGGGACCCGGTCGCCGACTGGGCGCTCGCCGGGCTGGCGGCCATGCCCCGACCCCGGCCGCTGCCCGACGCGATCCGGCTGGTCGCCGCCGGCGCCTACGACCACGTCGCGGCCGGCCTGTACGCCGCCGGGCTGCTCACCCGCGTCGACCGCCGCCGCCTCGGCCTGATCCGAGCCACCGGCTACCGGGTCACCGACCCGGCGGTGCTCACCCGGGTCCGCGCCCGCGCCCGCTACGCCGTGCAGGGCCTGGACGCGGTCACCGAACAGTCCGACGCGCTCGCCGCGCTGCTACGCGTACTGCGGCTGGGCTCCGAGCTGTACCTGAGCCTGCCCGCCGGCGAACTCGACCGGCGCATCACCACCATGGCCGACCGGCTCGGCCGCCAACGACCCCACCTCAAGGAGGTCATCGACACCGTCGACACCCTCGTCGGCGACACCGCCACCGCGGTGTACCGCTAGCGAGACGCTGACCGCAGGGCCAAGCGCCCCGGTCGAGTAGACGGCGTCGGTCGTGGCCGTTCCCTGTCGACCAGGACCAACGTCCGCAGGCCGGTACCCCCGACGGGGGTTCTCACCCCACCCGCCGCCGGGCAACCCGGCCGGCATGCGCCCGCCGTCATCCATGCCAGCCGGCGGAGCGCATGCCTCCCAGAAAGGGGGCGGCCCGGCGACACCCCGAACGCCGGGCCGCCCCACCACCGCCAACCACACCCGACCGGGAGCCTTTTCGCCGTGACATCGCAACCACACCCGCGTCACCGGACGCCAGTCGTCGGCGCCGCCGGGCTCATCGGCGCACATCTGGCCGATGCGCTACTCAGCCACGGCCGCCGGCTATGGCGGTGGCGCGCTCATCATCACTCTCAACCCGCCCCCGCGTGTCCTCGCCGCGGCCGATTGTCCTTTCGGGTGGTTCTGTTTCTATGACCGTCCCAGCTTCGGCTATCCCCGGGGCAAGCTATCCGACTGCGGCACACAAGACCTCGCGACGTGAGGATGGCAATACCGAATCGAGTCCGTCCACTACAACCAATCTCGTGGCGCAGCCGTCTTGTACTACAATCCCACACCGCTCTTCCAGGCCGACGCGGCCAACCGCGCGCTCGCCGACGTAGCTCCTTACCGTAACTGGGCCAACTACGTCACGCGTTACTGCTAACCCGGCCGTCGATGATGCGTCAACACCGTCCTCGGCTCGTCGCGCTGGGCCGAAGCGGTTGGGATAGATCAATCGATACTCGGCCAGCTGTAGCTGAACGTGAGCGAGAACGTCCGCTTGATCCAGTCACCGGTCGCTTCGTTAGGAGCCGGCTTCAGCCCATCCGCGCCCAGGTGACGGCGTACCTCGGCCAGGGCGGCGGACCGGTCGCGCGCCGACGTCAACGCTCCGGCGTCGAAGGTCACCTCGTGCACCCGCTGGTACAGCCAGGCGGGTCGGAAGCCCATGTTCAGGTACCCGACATGGACTGGGCCGGCGCCGAGCAGGAGGCGACCGGTGAACGCGATCGGCGCCTCGAGGCCTCGGTACCGCAGCGCCCCTGAACGGAACGCCTCGGTATTGGCGGTACTCGCCTCGACGCCGAACAGCTCAGGCGGCGCGGTCGGGTCTTCGGGCCGGCCGATGTCCACCGCGTCAAGGATCAGCCGGTCCCGCCGGATGAGGTAGGCGCAGGTGAATCCGCGCCAACAGGCGGTATCCAACGGTCCGGGCCTGATGCCGTGGTCGCCTGGCTGGAAAAGACCTGTCCCGTCGACGGCGGTGATCGCGTACCGGCGATGCCGGTAGCGCACCTCGTCGGGGATCTGCCCAGTCATCGTCCAACCCTCCTGGGATACGTGGGCGGCGCCACCCTCAGAGAGGCGCCGCCCCCGCTAAAAGAGCGGCGCACCGGCGTGATGGCGCTGTCAACCGGTGCCTGTGGAAGGCCCGCATCGAGCTGGCCAAGGCGATCTTCGAGTACCTGGCCACCGACGGCGACCCGCTGCACCTGGCCATCGTGTTCGACCTCACCGAAGGCCCCAACATCCGCTACGCGAACAACGCCCGTGCTCTCCTGCGAGCACCTGCCATGCTGAGGACAACCCGCTCGCCCGGCCGCTGCCGCTACCTGACCTTCCCCGAGTACCTGCATACCTACGCCGCTCCTCGGGCTGGTCACCTACGGGTCGGCCGACTCTACTTCCACGAATACGTGTACAGACCGCAGATGGCCCTGACGGCTTCATCGCTCAGCTCCGGATGTGTCCGATGTAGAACAACTTTGACATGGTCACCTATCTCAACGAGGTCCCAGCCTTCCGGTCGAACTTCGAACGCCTCATCCACCAGCTTCTTGATGCGCGGAATGACGTCCGGAGCCTGCTCGCCGAGTAGCTCTCGAACGGCCCCCGGGCGTGCCGAGGGCCAGGGGAGAGGCGGGATGCCCCACACGTAGGCGACGACAGCGCGGCTTAGGGTCTCGTCTTGCATGTCCCTAGTGTGATCAGATGCCGTGGAATCGGGTACACCCGTGCCCACCACGCGTGACGCCGACTCCTCGGCTTCCGTACGAACCGAAGCGTCTGCATGCAGGATTACGGCGCAGCGGACCGTGGTTTCGCTTGAGGGCACGTGGGTTTGCTGGAACTCACGGAGTTGAGGCTCTTGACGAACACGAGGACGTCCTCATGCGCGATCAGGTGCATCGGCGTACCGGCCGCGCGGGCCCGGCGCACCTGCTGCAGTTGGAAGAACGACGGCCGGGCCACCAGCCCGCCGTCGCGGACCGCGGCCAGCAGCGCGACGCACCGGTCCACCGGCGTGAGCCCGGCCCGGACGCCGGCGCCGATCACCGCGCTGGGCAGGTCGACCAGTTCGCCGTGCTTGCGCCACGGCCGGGCGGTCACCACGACGATCCCGCCGGGCCGTAGTAGCGTCGCGCAGCCGGCCAGGATCTGGGCGAACCCGTCGGCCAGGCCGGTGAGGTCGCGGTAGGCGAGGTTTCCCTTGTCGGTGCCGTCGTTGTAGGCGTTGTCGAACTTGGCCACCCCGTCGGCGCCGGGGCGGACCAGGCCGTGCACGGTCGGCCCGTACGGCGGCGACGTCACCACCAGCGCGACCTGGCCGGCCAGGGCTGCGGGTACGAGGGACAGGAGGCCGGTGGCGTCGCCGCGGATCACTCCGGCCCGACCGGTCGCGCCCTGGGCGTGGGCGTGGCGGATGTTGGCGTCGGCGATGTCCGACCAGCGCGACTCGTACTCGACGCCGATCGCGTCGCGGCCGGCGTGGATCGCCTCGACCAGGGTGGTGCCGATCCCGCACATCGGATCGAGCACGAGATCGCCAGGGGAGGTGTAGGCGTGCACGGCGTGCGCGGCGATCGCCGGCAGCATTCGCGCCGGATGCTTGACCGAGGCAGGCACGTACCGCCCGCGCCGCTGGACCGGGCCGGTCGCTTGGGCGGTCGCCCACACCGACAGCCGCTCCGCGGCGGGAGCAGCGTGGTGGTGTCCGTCGCGGGTCGTGTCCGCGGCGCCGGTCACGCTATTCGGCTCGTTGGGCGCGGCCGCCGCGACGCTGCTGCGATGCTCAGCCACGGCGACCACCGCCCCCGCGCCCGGAGCGCCGCGGCGGTACCCGGCGCTGGCCCTGTGGGATATCCCGCGAGTTCGCTCCGGTGCTGGCCGGGGGCGATGCTATTGACCACTGACTATGGAGCCGCGGTAGGGTCTGGGGCGTTCCGATGAGACTTCGGAAATCTTGAAGCGCTTTCAACGCGGTTGACCTTTCAATGCATTGGCTGAAGGTGGGGTACTCGGGTTGGCGCTCGCGGCCGTGCGGGATCTGCGGGAACGCCGCGGGCCGGCCACTGCGGTCGAGCTGGAGGAGCTCGAGACCGACGTGCTGGCCGGGTTCGTGTTGGCGCGGGCATCGGCCGGGCTCGCCGACTCGACCGTTCGCGGCGACATCGGCCAGCTGGAACAGGTGCGGGCCTGGTTCGGGCGCCCGTTGTGGGAGATGGAGCCGGCGGACGCCGACGTCTACTTCGGACGGGTGCTACGCCACGCGGCCAGCGGAACCCGCCTGGCCCGGGCGCAGGCGTTGACGACGTACTTCGCGTTTCTGGAGCTGCGGCACAAGGTCGAGATCCACGCGATGACCGGCCGGGTCGTCGAGTGCCCGATCGATGAGATGAACCGGCCGCGGGGGCGCAAAGACGCCCGGTTGCGCGTCCCGCCGACCGAGGCCGAGGTGGCGCAGTTGTTCACCGGCTGGGCGGCCGAGCTGGCCACGTGTCGCAAGTTCGCGCCGACCGCGCGCAACTACACCGCGGCCCGGTTGATGGCCGAGGTGGGATTGCGGGTCAACGAGGCCCGCAACCTAGACCTCGCCGACGTCAAGTGGGAGCTGGGACGGTTCGGCAAGCTGCATGTGCGCTACGGCAAGGGCTCGCGTGGTTCCGGGCCGCGGGAGCGGATGGTGCCGCTGGTCAACCACGCCGGCCGGACGCTGCGTTGGTTCATCGAGGACGTGTGGGGACACTTCGACGACGACCACACCCGTGCGGGTGCGCCGTTGTTGCCGTCGGAGCGCAAGCACGCCGACGGGTCCTGCCGGCGGGCCGGGGACGACGCCCTGCGCGCGGGCCTGGCCGCCGCCGCTGCGGTGCACCTGCCGGAGTGGGCGGACACGTTGACCCCGCACGTGCTGCGCCACTACTGCGCGTCGCAGCTGTACTTGACCGGAGTAGATCTGATCTCGATTCAGGAGCTGCTGGGCCACTCCTGGGTGGCCACCACGATGCGGTACGTCCACGTGCACCGCACCCGGATCGAGGAGGCGTGGTTGGCTGGGCAGCAGCGGGCCGCCGCGCGGCTGGAAGGGCTGATGTGAATGCGGTGGAACCTGCGCCTGGCGGCGGCCAACCGCGGTATCTGGAAGGCCTCCGAGCTGCAGCGAATGCTGGCCGAGCACGGCCTGGTCATCTCCGCCGGCAAGATGTCCGGGTTGTGGTCGGGACGGCCGGCCTCGATCAAGCTCGACGACCTGGACGTCATCTGCGCCGTGCTGGACTGCCCGGTCGGTGAACTGCTCATCCCCGAGCCGGACAAGGTCACCCGGCCCGGACACGCCAGCGACCAGCAGGCCGCATCGGCCGGGGGTGCCGGCATGCGGGTGGTGCCGCGCCGCCGTGACGGCCGGTCGTTGCCGCCATCCTGAGTTGCGTCGTTGAGCCCCCGTGGTGTTCCCGGCCGGCCGCTGGCCAGCTGTCGGGCCTGCCTGGCGTGGGGCCGATCGTTCAACAACGGGCTGTGCCGGCCCTGTCGGGAGTTCGCCCGCCGGTGGACGATCGGCCAGTGCGGCACCTGCCGACGCTGGCTTCCGGTGAAGAAGGAGCATTGCCGGCTGTGCTGGTGCCAGGCGCGGCTGGACCGCTCGGCTGCCTTGGACGGAGCGATCGGCACCTACACCCTGTTGCTGCCGCACGTGCGCCGCGTCCGGCACCAGCAGCTGTTCCTGGCCGACCTGCCCGCACCCCGCGACCTTGTGGGTAAACCGCACCAGCGTCGTCACGGCGTCGGTCCCGGCGCTCCTGGCATTGCCCGCAAGTCGCCACCACCGATCGCCGGACGGCCCCAGGTTGACTGGATCCAGCCACCGCTGTTCCTGCCCGGGCCACGCGACTACCGGCGCCGCATCGACCTGCGCGCCGGCCCGGCGCTGAACAACCCCTGGCTGGCCTGGGCCCTGCACCTCGCACACACCTTCGCCGAGGCGCGCGGGTTCGACACCGTCGTACGCGAAGCGCTCAACCGCGCGTTGGTCATGCTGCTGGCCGACCATTGCGCCGGCGAGATGATCCGGTTCTCCGACATTCGCCGAGTGCTGCGCAAACGGGGAAACAGCGCTCACCACGCCGCGCACGTCCTCGAGCTGATGGGTGTCCTGGACGACGACCAGCCGCGGGCGATCGACGGCTGGCTCGACCGCAAGCTGCACGGGATCGCTCCGGGCATCGCCCGACACGTCCGCGCCTGGGCGCAGGCGCTGATCGACGGTGGCCCACGCACGAAGCCGCGCCACTACCAGACCGCGCGAAACTACGTCGCCGCGCTGCGGCCAGTCCTGCTTGACTGGTCGACCCGGCATGAGCATCTGCGCGAGATCACCCGCGACGACGTCCTGGCTCAGGTGACCGCCCTGCGCGGCCACCAGAGGCAGACGGCCGCGGTCGCGCTCAGGTCGCTGTTTCGGTGGGCGAGCAAGGCCGGGGTCATCTTCGGTAACCCGACCAGCCGTCTTCGGGTGGGACGGGTCGAGTACGCGATAGCGCTGCCGCTGAGTGCGGACGAGATCAGCCCGACCATCCAGGCCGCCCGCAGCCCACACGCCCGGGTCGCCATTGTGCTGGCGGCGGTCCACGCCGCCCGCCACGGCGACATCATCAACATGCAAATGTCCGACGTGGACCTCGCAAACCGGCGGATGGTCATTGCCGATCACGCCCGCCCGATGGATGACCTGACCCACCGCGTGCTTGCTGACTGGCTCGCCTACCGGATGCGACGTTGGCCGAACACCGCCAACGGGCACCTGCTGCTCAGCAGAGAGACCGCGCTGCGCCTGGGCCCGGTCACGCATCCCTGGATCAACCGGATCCTGCGCGGACTTCCGGCCACCCTCGAGCGCCTGCGCATCGACCGGCAGCTCGACGAGGCACTCACCAGCGGTGGTGACCCGCTGCAAGTGGCGGAGGTATTCGGCGTCTGCGAGCAGACCGCCGTCCGCTACGCCGCAGCCGCACGTCAACTCCTCGACAGCGGCGCGGAGCGGCAGACCGGAGTTCACGACGAACCCCCGGGTAGGCTCCCGCTGGAACCACCCGACCGACCCTTGGGTTCGTCCTGAGAACCCTTCAGTCGCCGTGAACCCGCGGACAACTGGGGGTGGCTGAAGACCAGCAGGTCCGCGTGCACCCGCAGGTGCGCCACCGCCCACTGCTGGCCGGCGGTGCCGGCGAGGGCGAGCAGTTCCTCGTCGGTGACGTGGTAGACGAACGCGTCCCCGTCGGAGTCGGCGGTGACCGCGACGATGTGCTGCAGGTAGCCCAGCCCGACGCCGGCGGCGGCCTGCACCACGCCGGAGAAGTCTTGCGGGGTGGCGGTGACACCGGCGGGGACGGCGACGACGAGGATCAGGCAGCCGCCGGGGCGCAGCAGCCGGGCGCAGGCGGCCAGCAGCCACGCCAGGCGGACCCGGTTGGCGGCGTCGACCTCGTCGAGCGGCCAGCGGGCGACCACGAGACTCGTCGCGCCCTGCAGGCAACCGCCGGGCGGTAGGTCGGCCACCGGTCCGGTCGGCGGGAGGTCGGGGTCGGTGAGGTCGTCACCGAACCAGGCGCTCAGCTCCGGCGGGTCGTCCTCCTCACCCAGCCTGCCGGCGGTGGCGCTGCCGTCGACGGTGGCGGCCGGGCCGATGACGATGCTGGAGGCGTCGGTGAACCAGGCCGGGTGGTGCCGGCGGCCACCGGCCACGCACGCGTGGGTGAGGGCATGGTTGTCGGTGAGGTCGACGACGGCCTCGCCGGGTCGGCTGTAGGAGCTGATCAGGCGGGCCGCGAGTCGGGCGCCGATGCCGCGCCCGGTGTCGGCCGGGGTGCGGGCGGTGCGCCAGACGGTGAGCGGCACCGGCGGGTCGCCGGCCACCAGGTCGGTCTGGGTCGGGTCGACCCGGACGTGCGCGCCGGGGTCGACGGTGGAGTCGGGATGGTGGATGTCGTGCTGCGGCGTGTGCTCGCTCATGTGGTGTCGGCTCCGCGCCGCGCCGTGGTGCGCTGACACCCTCAAACCGGTGTTTGTGAGCTGTGGCGAACACCTGCCGATCTCACCGCGGTCTCACAAGACTCTGACAGCCCGGCCGTCCGCCCACACGATCCGGTTTTCACCCGCTTGGTTCGCGTTGCGGCACCGCCGACACCGCGGGAGTCGATCACCTCTATGAGATCCACCGCGAGCTGCTGGCCCGCCTCCTGTCAGACGCCCGGCGTGACGGACACTCTGCCATGACGATGGTGTCCGTCGATGATTTCGTGGTGTCTCGCTGCACTGTCAGCGTGGCGAGTGACATCGCGGGCGGCGGCCCGGCGACCGGACGGACGCCGTCCGGCATG
Source organism: Planosporangium spinosum (assembly GCF_049999945.1). Lineage (NCBI taxonomy): Bacteria > Bacillati > Actinomycetota > Actinomycetes > Micromonosporales > Micromonosporaceae > Planosporangium > Planosporangium spinosum. The sequence continues at coordinate 11,339 of NZ_JBLYUB010000013.1, forward strand.
TCCTTCGATCGTGGCCTTGTCGGACGACGTGACACCGATCGCCGCGAAGATCGTCATACGCGGGACCGTCCGGGACGGCGCCCGCCGAGTGACAAGCCGCCTCGTTGTCAGATCGGCGCGCTCTGACAGCGCGCCGCTGTGAGGCGCTGTCAGAGCGGGGTGAGATCGTCCGACCGCCCCGCCGGACCCGCCGTGACGCGTCAATGTCACGGCCATCTGTCATCGGCCGACGGCGGCGTCAACGCCCCATCGGCCGTGTCAACGCGCAGCTCACCACGCCTTTGTCAGAACTGTGCCACTCGCCAACCCCGATGGACATCGGTCGTTGTCAGACCCCGCCGGTCCGGCTGTCACCCCGGCGCCCGCCCGGCGTGACCTGCGATGTCAGAGGTCGGTGAGACCGCCGTGGCGCAATTGCGGTCGTGCGCGCCGGTCTCGCCGCTCCGGCGCGTCATCGGCATTCGTCTCTGACATGGGAGTTCGTGACATGACCGTGTCCGTAACCGACTGGCCCGATTCGCCGCTGGACGCCGTGGACACCGCGTTCACCGCGCTGACCTGCGACCCCGATCCGTTGTCACTCGACCTCGCCCCGTTGGCCGACGCGCTCGGCGATGGCACCGACCTTCCGCGGGGTGTCATCGCCCTGCCGGCACTGCAGAGGTGGCTGTTGCAGCGCCCCCGCGCGTACACCGCGCGTGACGCCGTGTGGCGGGAGGTGATCCGCCGCGCCCGCCTCGACGGCCCCGCCTGGGTGATCGCCGCCGCGGCCCTGGCCATGCCGGCGCTACGCCGCTACGCCGGGCAGTTGCACACCGGCTGGGCCGGCGACGCGGCCGACCTCGACGCCGAGATCCTCACCGGCTTCCTGACCGCCCTGCGCGACGAGGTGGACCTGGCCCAGCCGGCGCCGTACGCGGCGCTGTGCATGGCCGCCTGGCGCGCCGGCCACGAACTGCGCCAGCGCGACGGCGCCGAGGCCATCCCCGTCAATGACCTTGAGCGCGTCACCGGCCCCCGCACCCCGAAACGCCCCTACGGCCACCCGGACCTGCTGGTCCGCCGGGCCGTCAAGCTCGGCATCATCGACCCCGGCGACGAGCAGCCCTACATCGACCTGCGCCTGGGCCGCCGCGCCATCGAACCCATCGCCGCCCGCCTCGGCCTCGAGGTCGACACGCTTCGCCGGCGGGTCGAACGCATCGACACCCGCATCGCCGACGCCCTCGCGGCCGGCTTGCTCACGGAGGTCACCTCGCCGCGCGTGCGGACCGACCTCGCCCGGGCGGCCCAACGGCGCCGCCACATCCGCGCCGGCCGCAGCGGCAGCGCCCGACCAGCGGAGGCGCCGCAGGTCGCACTCGCAGCCGCCTGAACACACCCCCGACCACCGCGACGCGGACCCGACCACGTGGTCGGGCCCGCGTTCGTCTACGCGCCGAACCTGAGACACCCGCAGGCACGCCGAATCGCTCGTACCAACTCCGGCGCGGTAACCGAGCGAGCCCTTCCGCATCCTCGCAGGACACCCGGATTGCGGCAGATCCGGACACTTGGCGTCCTCCGGCGTGCCGCCCGAACAACTCGATACAGGTATGGTCGCGGACCATGAGCGCCGATGGTGATGCTGCACTCGCACGTCTGCTTCATAGCCTCGTGGCCGATCTGCTCACATGGCTGGACGATTATCCGGACGATCAAGTCGACCCGAACGCCGTGGCCTCGATCCGGCAGAGCATCGACTGGGTGATCGAACGGCTTCCAGCCGAGCAGCGCGACCGACTTGCTTCCGGTGATCCGGACCCGGCGGCGTTGAAGACCGTCACCGGTCTGTTCGTCGACCTGTTGTGGTGGCTGGACACCTGCGAAGACGAGGAGGTCGACTCGCACGTGGCGGTAAAGCTTCAGGAGAGCAGTGCCGCCTACGTTGATGACCTGTCCGACGAGCAGCGCCGACGGCTGCTCGAGGTACTCGACGAGTTGGCCGCAACGGAACAGCACGACGGCCGCCGGTACGAGTTGCGGTTCTTCCCGTTCGCGATGGGCCTCGTCGCTGACGAACCCGATGCCGAGGAGCCGCTTGTCCGCGAGTGGGTCCGCCCCGAAGCCCGGACCGCGGTCCCGACTGCGGCTGGGTGAAAACGCCGCAAATTGTGTGGGACGTCGTCGCAGCCTCGGGCCTGGCAGGGTATGTCGATGGCATCCGCACATCGGCAGATCCGGATGCCGCCGCGATCACCCTGCTGCCATCTAACGTCGTCACTGAGTCGTTGGCGGCATCATCGTCCTTCATGCCAGCGGCTCGCACGCGCTCACGGATACCGTGCTAGCGATCGTTCACCGCTGGCCGTCCGTCCGGGCTCCTCGCGCGCGCTCACATGATCGCGGGACCTAACGACTTGCCGACGTCGTCGTCGAAAGTGCGGTCATATCTCGCGACCATCGACCATGATTCGGTGGTCAATGTGGTGCCCGAACTGGCGACCACATGGTGCCCCATTAGGCGATCGACGCCATCGGTGAGACGTCCGCATCGCCCGGACCCGCCGTGGCTCGGATTGTCGTGATGATCGTCAGAATGTGCGTTGACCTGCACCGTCAGACATCGGTGGGGTCTTGTCAGAGGGCGGTGAGACGGGCAGGTGTTCGCCACAGCTCACAAACGCCGGTTTGAGGGTGCGGAACCCCTCCGACGCCCACCGGTGCGACCCGGACGGCCGGTTCCGCCCGCCGCCGGGCCGAGACAAGGGCCGACGGGGCCGGGCGCCTCGGGTGCCGCGCCAACGATGCGCTGACACCTCATCGATCACCGCCAACCCGAACGGGAGGACGAGCTCCTCCCGAGGCCTGCCCCGGACTCCGTTCGACGCCCGCCTGTCGCGCCCGGCGGCGGCCCCCGTCCGCCGTTTCGAGTTCGCCCCGCACCCGCCGCTGCGCGGGTGCGGGGCGGGAGGTGAACTCACCCATGTTCCGCGCTCTGCGGGCACGCCCGCGTGCCCTGACCACCGCACCGTCCACATCCATCGCCGGCCGCCGGATCGGCCGCGTCGCCGCGTCCACCGCGACGGTCGCGCTGACCCTGGCGGCCCCGACGGCCGCCTACGCCGACGCCGGCGCGCCGGTCCTCCTGGCCGTCAACGACCTGCCCACCGTCATCGCCAACCTGCAGACCTGGCTGATGGGCATCCTGGCCGCCGTCGCCACCCTGTTCCTCGTGCTGGCCGGGGTGTACTGGGCCACCGCCGGCGGCGACCCGGCCCAGGTCGAACGGGCCAAGGGCGCGCTGAAGAACGCCCTGATCGGCTACGGCCTGGCCGTGCTCGCCCCGATCCTGCTGCAGGTCGTCAAGGGCATCGTCGGGGGCTGACCGGTCATGGGATGGCTGCTAAACCAGATCCTCGACTGGTTCGCCGGCCTGCTGCTCGACTGCCTGGACGGGCTGATCGGCGCGATCACCCACGCGCTGCTGATCACCCCGGACATCACCGGCCTGCCGCAGGTGCGGGCGCTGACCGGCCGGTCGATCTGGGTCGTCGACACCGTCTTCGTCCTGGTGTTCGTCGCCGCCGGCGCGCTGACCATGGCCGCCGGCGGCGACGAACGCGCCCGCTACACCGCCAAGGACCTGCTGCCGCGCTGCGTGGTCGGGTTCGTCACCGCCCACTTCTCCCAGCTGATCGCCGGCAAGCTCATCGAGGTGGCCAACGCGGTCACCACCGGGCTGACCGCGCGGGACTTCCACGGCGACGGCGCCCTCGCGGCGATCAAGACCGACCTGACCGCGGCCCGCGACCACACCGCCGGCCTGCTGTTCGTCGTCTGCGTGGCGATCATCGTGTTCCTGCTGGCGGCCACCGCCTGCAGCGTGATCGTCCGCTTCGCGGTCGCGCTGGTGCTGACCGCCGTCGCGCCGCTCGCCCTCGCCTGCCACGCGCTGCCGCAGACCGACGGCGTGGCCCGGCTGTGGTGGCGATCCTACCTCGGCATGCTCGCCGTCCCGGTGGTGCAGGCGTTCGTGCTGTTCGCCGGGCAGTGGATGCTGCTCGACCCCCACCACATGCTGCCCGTGCTCGGCCTGCCCGTCGAACCCGGCGGCGTGCTCAACCTGTTCGTCGTGATGGTCCTGCTGTGGACCACGGTCAAGGTGCCCGGGCTGATGCGCTGCTACGCCACCAGCGGCGGCGGCCGAGGCGGCAACGTCCTCGGCGCGGTCGTGCGGGTCGTGGTGGTGCAGCAACTGACCCGCGGCCTGCGCATCCCCGGCATCCGGGCGGTGACCCGATGAGCAGCGACCGCCGCGACGAAGAGATCGTCCGGGCACGGATGCCCGCCGACGTGGACGCCCCGGACAAGGTGCTCTACGGGCTGACGTTCCGGCAGCTGGCGATCCTGGCCGTCGCCGCCGCCGTCTTGTACGCCGGCTGGCAGGCCGTGCACCGCCTGCTGCCGCTGCCGGTGCTGCTCGGCGCCGCCATCATTCTCGGCGGCCTGGTGTTCGGCCTGGCGGTCGGCCGCCGCGACGGACTGCCCCTCGATGTGTGGCTGCTGGCCGCGGTGCGGCACTCCCGCGCCCCGCGGGCGCTGTCCACCACCGACACCACCGCGCCGATCCCCGACTGGGTCCAGGCCCCGGCGTCGACGATGATGCTGCCCGCACCGCTGAAACTGCCCGCCGACGCCATCGACGAACGCGGCGAGATCAGCCTCGGCGGCGCCCAGGCGGCGATGGTCGCCGCGACCAGCGTGAACCTGGCGCTACGCACCGCCGACGAGCAGGCCGCGCTGATCGACACCTTCGGCCGCTGGCTCAACAGCCTGTCCACCCCGACCCAGATCGTCGTGTCGGCGCAGCCGGTCGACCTGCACTCGGCCGCCCGACAGCTGGCCCAAGCAGCCGACCGGCTGCCGCACCCGGCCCTGGCCGACGCGGCGGCCGACCACGCCCGGTTCCTCGACGACCTCGCCGAACGCCGCGACCCGCTGCGCCGGCAGGTCCTCATCGTCACCCGCACCAATCCGGGGGAGCGCGGCGAGCACGCCGCCCGCCGCCGCGCCGACGCCACCGTCCGCAGCCTGTCCGGGCTCGGCGTCACCACCCGGGCGCTGGACGGCCACGCCGCGACCGCGGCGCTCGCCGCCGCCGCCGACCCCTACCGGCCGCCTCGCCCCGGCGGGCTGGCCGCCCCCGACACCGTCATCACCGGCCTCCGGTGAGGAGGCCGCGCACGAGGAGGACATCGTGATCTCCGTTCGGCGCCGACACGCCGCGCACACCGACAACGCCAGCGGCAGCCTGCCGTCGACAGGACTGGCAGCGACCGTCGCCCCCGCCTCCGTGGAGGTCACCCCCCGCTTCCTGCGCGTCGGTGATGGCTACGCCGCCACCCTCGTCGTGACCGGCTACCCGGCCGAGGTCGGCCCCGCCTGGCTGGAACCGCTGCTGTCCTGGCCGGGCCGGCTCGACCTCGCCCTGCACATCGACCCGATCCCCGCCCCGGTCGCCGCCTCCCGGCTGCGCAACCAGCGGGCCAGGTTCGAATCCTCCCGCCGCGCGGACGCGGCGAAAGGCAAGCTCGCCGACCCCTACGTGGAGGCCGCCGCCGACGACGCCGCCGACCTCGCCGAACGCCTCGCCCGCGGCGCGGCGAAGCTGTTCCGCGTCGGCCTGTACCTGACCGTGCACGCCCGCACCGAAGCCGAACTGCTGGAGGCGTGCGCGCAGGTGAAGGCCGCCGCCGCCTCCACGCTCATCGAGGTCCAGCCGGCGACCTGGCGGCACCTGCCCGGCTGGACCACCACCTTGCCGCTTGCCACCGACAGCCTGCAGATGCGCCGCACCATGGACACCCAGGCCCTGGCCGCCGCCTTCCCGCTGGCGTCTGCGGACCTGCCCGCGCCGCTGCCCGGTGACCCGCCAGCGGCCGGCGGGGTGCTGTACGGGGTCAACCCCGACTCGCAGGGCATCGTCTGGTGGGACCGCTGGACGCAGGAGAACTACAACGCCGTCGTCCTGGCCCGCAGTGGTGCCGGCAAGTCGTACTTCGTCAAGCTGGACGTGCTGCGCAACCTCTACTCCGGCGTCCAGGTGTCCGTCGTGGACCCCGAGGACGAGTACCTGCGCCTCGCGGACGCGGTCGGCGGCACCATCGTGCGGCTCGGCGCCACCGGCGTGAAGATCAACCCGCTGGACCTGCCCCACGGCGACAGTCGCCCGGACGTGCTCACCCGCCGCGGCCTGTTCCTGCACACCCTCATCTCGGTCCTGCTGGGGCAGGTGCCGCCGCCGGCCGAACGCGCCGCCCTGGACCGGGCGATCTTCGCGGTCTACCGGGCGGCGGGGATCACCGCGGACCCGGCCACCCACCACCGGCCCGCCCCGCTGCTACGCGACCTCGCCGCCACCCTGCAGGCCGACGGTGACCCGGCCGCGAGCCAGCTGGCCGCCCGTCTCGCCCCCTGGGTGGCCGGCTCGTTCTCCGACCTATTCGACGGGCCCACCACCACCCGACCGGACGGACACATGGTCGTCTGGTCGCTGCGGCACCTGCCCGACGAGCTGCGCACCGTCGGCACCCTCCTGGCCCTCGACTCGATCTGGCGCAGCATCGACGCCCCGGGCCGGACCCGGCTGGCCACCCGCCGCCTGGTCGTGGTGGACGAGGCGTGGCTGCTCCTGCGCGACGGCGAGGGCGCGCGGTTCCTGTTCAAAATGTCGAAGGCCGGCCGCAAGCGCAACGCCGGCCTGACCGTGGTCACCCAGGACGTCGCCGACGTGCTCGGCACCGACCTCGGCCAGGCCGTCGTATCCAACGCGGCGACGCAGGTGCTGCTCAAGCACGCCCCGCAGGCCATCGACGCGGTCGCCGACGCCTTCGGCCTGACCGTGGGGGAGCGGCGGCTGCTGCTGGCCGCCCGGGTCGGGCATGGCCTGCTGATCTCCGGCACCAACCGGACCGCGTTCGAGTCGATCTCCTCGCAGGCCGAGCACCTGCTGGCCACGACGAAGCCGTCCGACCTGGTCGACCTCGACGACGGCGAGGGGGACGAGCTGTGAGACCACCCTCGATTCTGCTGTTCCCGTCGCCCACGCCGGCGCCCAGCCCCTCCGGGTCGGGCGCCGGTTTCCTTCCCCCGCCCAGCGCGCCCACGCGGTGGGTCCTGCATGCCGCCGCGTGGGCCGGGCACCGGCCGTGGCTACTCGGCGTCGCCGCCGCGCTGCTGGTGGCGTACGTCGCCGGGCGCAACCTGCTCGACGGGTGGCGGCACCGCCGCCACGCCGAGGGCGCTCGGCTGGTCACCATCGCACCGCCGCCGGAGGTCGACCCGCACAGTGCCGCGGCGCTGTGGGCGAACCTGCACGGCACCCTCACCCCGTCCCGCTGGCGCAGGCTGATTTACGGCAGCCCGCACGTGGTCTGGCAGTACACCTGGACCGGCCGGCAGCTGCTGATCAGCATCTGGGTGCCGGGCACCGTCCCGGCCGGCGCGGTCGAGGCCGCGGTGCGGGCCGCCTGGCCCGGCGCGGCCTGCACCACCGAGGACACGGCGCCACCGCCGATCCCGCTCGAGGTACCGGCCGCGGTGGGCGGGCATCTGCTGCCGACGGCGGCGGAGTGGCTGCCGTTTAACACCGACCACGACAACGACCCGCTCCGGGCGCTGATGTCGGCCGGCTCCCAGCTCAAGCCTGACGAGTACGCCTGCGTGCAGGTCCTCGCCCGCCCCGCCAGCCCACGGCGCGCCGCCCGGGCACGGCGGGCCGCCGGCAGGCTGCGCGACGGCAAGACTGCCGTACCGATCATCATCCCGGCCGCGCCGCTGAGGTGGCTGCTGGAGGCGTTCCTGCCCGGCCGCACCACCACCGGCCGCAGTACCCAGCCGGCCGGCCGCCGGGACCCCGGCATCGAACGGGACGTGAGGGCGATTCTCGACAAGACCGCCCACCCGCTGTGGACGATCGGCATCCGGTACTGCATCGCCAAGAACACCCACCGCGGGGGATCCTCCCCGGAGGGGCGGCTGCGGGGGATCGCGGACGCGGTCGCCTCGTCGTTCGCGGTGTACGCCGGCCGCAACCGGCTGGCCCACCGGGCGCGGATGGCCGCGCCGGTGGCTGTCCTCGCCACCCGGCGACTCGGATCGGGGTTCCTGGCCTCCACACCCGAACTGGCCGCGGTGGCGGCACTGCCCCGGGACCTGGCCGTCCCGGGGCTGGACCGGGCGCGGGCCAAGTCCATGCCGGCCCCGGTCGCTGTCCCGACCGGCGGCCGCGGCGTGAAAGTGCTCGGCGACGCCGAAGTCGGCGGGCACTCCGTGGCGCTGTCCGTGCCGGACGCGAGGTATCACCTGCACGTGGTCGGATCGACAGGCTCCGGCAAGACCACGCTGCTGGTCAACATGGCCGTCGATGACATCAAGGCCGGCCGCGGCACAGTCGTGATCGACCCGCACGGGGACATGGTGCTCGACATCCTCGACCGGCTGCCCGCATCGGTCGCCGACCGGGTGGTGCTATTCGACCCCGACCAGCCCAACCCGCCCACATTGAATCCGCTGTCCGGGGACGACCCGGACCTGGTCGTAGACAACCTCGTGTCCATCTTCGGGAACATCTTCGCCAAGGCGTGGGGACCCCGGATGGACGACGTCATGCGGGTGGCCTGTCTGACCCTGCTGCGGCACGCCAACGTCACCCTGCAGCACATCCCACCCCTGCTCAACTCGGCGCAGTTCCGGTCGGCGATGACCGTCGGTCTCGACGACCCGGCCGGCCTGTTCGGGTTCTGGCAGTGGTACGACGAGCTCAACCCGGCCCTGCGCTCCCAGGTCATCGGCCCGGTCCTGGCGCGGCTGCGGGCGTTCCTGCTGCGGGACTTCGTCAAGCGCACCATGCGCTACCCGAAGTCCAGCTTCGACCTGGGGAAGATCCTCGACGGCGGCGCGTTGTTGGTGCGGATCCCGAAGGGACAGCTGGGGGAGGACACCAGCAAGCTGCTCGGGTCCCTCGTGCTGGCGCAGGTGTGGCAGGCCGCCACCGCCCGCGCCACCGTGCCCGCGGACAAACGCCGCGACGCCACCCTGATCATCGACGAGTGTCAGAACTTCCTGACCCTGGCCAACAGCCTTGACTCGATGCTGGCCGAGGCCCGTAAGTACCGGCTGTCGATGGTCCTGGCCCACCAGGATCTGGCCCAGTTCCCGAAGGATCTGCTCGCCGCCACGTCGGCCAACGCCCGAAACAAGCTGTACTTTGCCGTTGCCCCCGAGGACGCCCGGGTCCTGGCCCGGCACACCCTGCCCGAACTCGACGAGCACGACCTGACCCACCTGGACGCCTACACCGCCGCCAGCCGCCTCGTCGTGGCCGGCCGGCAGACGCCGGCGTTCACGATGCGCACCCGACCGCCGAAGCCGGTCGTAGGCGAGGCGACGGTGATTCGGCAGGCCGCCGCGAAGGCGGTCCCACCGCAGGACACCAGCGCGATCGACGACCTCGTCGAGCGATTCTCGTCCCGACCCGACGACGGCCGCCGGGCGCGCGGCAAGGGCGGCCCGAAGGTCAAAGCCTGAGTCGCCGCACTGTCGATGACCGACATCGACAGACCTGTCAGAGGCCATCCCGGGGCTTCCGTCGCCCTTTCCGTCAGGGCTTCACCAGCCCTTCACCACTGATCACCATGCGGCACTGACAGATCCCACCGTGGGGTCCTGTCAGTGCTGCACACCGGCGGTCACCTCGGACGGTGACCGCCTCGCCCATTCCCGACACCCTCCCCTCGGAGGGACTCTCTTCCGCTTGGAGCACCCATCGTGTCTCGCAACCAGTCCTCTTCCGGTTCCCCGTCCTCCTCGTCGTCTCCTCGCCGCTCGTCGACTCGCCTGGCTCGGCTCGACCGGCTGCGTCGCCTCACCGCCCGCGACCACAAGCTGCTGCGCTGGCTGGCCGAGCACTATGTGCTGTCGACTGACCAGATCGCGGCGGCCCTGTTCCCGTCGCGTCGCGCGGCGCGGCTGCGCCTGGCCGTGCTGCACTCGCTGGAGGCGGTCAGCCGGTTCGTCGACGTCACCACCGGCGACCGGCAGTACCTCTACACCCTCGGCCCGCTCGGCGTCGTGGTCTACCCGACCGCGTTCAACGACCCCAACCGGCCCGACGTCCGCGCGCCGCGCAGCAGCGTCGAGCGCACCGAACGCATCATCGGTAGCCGCAAACTCGCCCACCTGCGGGGCACCAACCAGCTGTTTGTCGACCTCATCGCGTACGCCCGCACCGACGGCAACGCTGCCCTCGCCCGGTGGTGGTCGGAGCAGCACGCCACCGCGGTGTTCGCCCGCTCCGGTATCCAGCCCGACGGGCACGGCGTCTGGATCGCCGGCGGCCGGGAGGTCGGGTTCTTCCTCGAGCACGACAACGGCACCGAACCCCTCGGCGTTGTGCTGCGCAAGCTGCGCGGCTACGAGCAGCTCGCCGCCTACGGGCCCCGCTATCCGGTGCTGCTGCGCGTGCCCGGCCGCCGCCGCGAGCGGCACCTGCTCGACGCCCTCGCCGGCGTGCCCACCGCCATGCCGGTCGCCACCGGCATCCACGCCGAGCATGCCGCCGGCCCCGCCTGGACCCTCGCCTCCCACCCGGGCCTGCGGCGCTGGCTGCACGAGCTACCCAGCGACCACGGGCCGGACAACCCGGCCACCAACCCGCACCGCTTCCCCGACGACGGCTTCGCCGATCTGGATCTGTAGCTCCTGACCCCACAAGCCAGGTCAGGGGCAGTTCTGCCACAAACCAAGATCCTTTGTGAGATCGGCCGGATCTCACAGCCTCCACTCCGACAGCTCACGGCAGGCGCCTGCACCTCTGACAGCGCAGGTCAACGGCACTTCTGACGATCATGACGACGGTCGGGTCTGACAGGTCAGGCAGCTACCTTCTTCGCACACCACCTTCTCCTCATATATCGCTCCACCTGGTCCGGTCCCACCCTCGGGAACCACCGCCGCACCACCCGGTGCGCTCCGCCCACCCGCCCTGTTCGGGCCGGTCGGCACCGCGCCGCGCGGCGACCCCGACGGTCGCACCGCACCACCCGGCACCACCCAGCACCACCTCTCTTCTCTCCCCGTTCATCCGTGACCCGACCCATGCACCCGGTGGGCCGGTCACGTCCGCGCGCCCAACGCGCGCCCGTGTCGAAGGAGGACCCGCACATGACCGCTACGAACGGCGCCGCTATGTCGCTGACGCCGACCGCGACGATCCGCACCATGATCGTCTGCCTGCCCGAGGGCCTGCCGTCGCAGGCGCTCACCGCTTCCCAGCTCGACCGGCAATTCGGGGTGTCCGGCACCCTGTCGCCACGGTTCTGGGCCTCACCCACCATGTGGCCGTGGCAGCGAAGCCAGCTGTTCGCCCTGCGCAAGGGCCGCCCGGCCTACTGCGCCGGCGGACCGGTCAAGCTGCTCGACCTCGCCGGGATGCGCCACGCCGCCGGCGTCGGTGCCGGCATCCGGTTCGCGGTGTGGCAGCGGGTCGTGCACGGCACCCGACCGGCCAGCCCTTGGCCGACCTACCTGGCCCGCCACCTGGCCGACCCCGCCAAGTACCCCCTTGACCGGGCCGAGGCGGACTTCCACCACCAACCCCGCGTCAACGCGATGCGCATGCACAACGCCGTCGGCTACGGCGCCGCCCACCTGCCGGTCGACGAGCTGGAGATGTTCCAGGCAGGCGCGATCGCCTACCAGCACTACAGCGCCACCACCGCCGTGTGCGGTGACGCCCTGCTGACCCCCGACGGGCACAAGCTCGCCCCGGCCAGCGACGCCCTCTGCCACCGGGTGACCTACCTCGAACAGGCCGGCCGCTACCTCGACACCGTCGAGCCCAGCCAGCGGCTGCTCGTTGTCGCCCTCTGACACCACCGGACTCCGAACCGGTCGGGCCAAGCCACCCATCCCCACATCCGGCGGGGACCGGCGGCGGCCCGACCGGCTCCATCCTCGCCTTGCCGAATGCGGCTACCCGCCACCCGTGCCGTCACCTCGGCCGGCGCGGATGCACGCAACCGTTGACCACCCCGACCGGTGTACGCCGCGCGCTCCTGCGCAGCGCCACCACTCCCGGCGCCGACACCTTCACCATCCACCTGCACCTCAAGCCACGTCTGCGTCGGCGTCAGCCGGCGCGAGCCTGCTCCCGTGGCGGGCTGAGTCCTCCTCGCCCCTGCCGCGGCGCCGCTGCCCGCGGCACCGCCCGGCGCCCCGGGCTGGGGTGCCCGCACAGGCCCGGCCAGCGATACGGCCGCCCTTTCCCTCTTCCCACCACCGAACCTGCGGAGGTCTTGCTATGTCTCATCGACTGTGGTTCCGACTCGACGACGTCCTGCCCCTGGCCGAGCACGCCATGGCCTGCCCTACCCACCGCATCACCGGCGCGCAAGCTCTCGGGCTCGCACCGCTACGCCCTGGTCTTATCTGGACCGGCACCAGCAGGCGTGACGTGCTCGTCTCCAACGGCGTGCCCGGCTGGTACAGCGAGTCGGGCGACGTTCACACCGCCGACGCGTGCACCTGGCGGCAGGTTGCCACCGAGCGGTACGGCATCGCCGGCCGGCCCGACTACTTCCAGGCGTTCCTGCCGCTGCAGGCGGGGTCACACCTCGGGCCGGTGATCAGCATGCTGCGCGACGCGCGGCACACCGGCCGGCACTGGGTCACCGTTGACATCGACCCCGGCGACGGGCACCTTATCCGGCCCGACCGGGTGCGGGTCGTCGAGCACCGCGCCGAGCTCATCCCGGCCGACGGGCAGTGGGTACCCGCCACGGTCACGTCGACCGTGGTCGCCGGCGCCGTCTACCCGGCGCTGGTCGCCGACGGCTACACCAGCGACGCCGGCCACGCGCTGCCCCGCTTCGACCGCGCCACCCTCGAGCAGATGATCGCCGACCTCGACGCGGTGCACGCCAACCCCGATATGCGCAGCGACGCGATGCCCGGCGAGTACCCGCACCTGCGGCTGGCCGGCGACATCCTGGTCGTGCTCGAGGAGCACGACGACGGCGAACGCAGCACCTACGCCGAGGCCGACAGGGTCCACCCGGACGCTGAGGGCCGTTACGCCCTGGGTGCCTACACCTGGCCGTGGCGGTTGGCGGGCGCCGTATGACCCGCACACCCCGCACCCCAGCCGGCCGGCCGCCGGTACCGGTGGACGAGACGTTCCACCCGAAGCGGTACGGCTGCTACGAGCTGACCCGGGTGTACCACGTCGACGGCCACGTGCTGCGCGTGTGGATCTACCGCGACTTCTACGACTTCCAGAGCCACGCCGTCGCGGAAGTCCTCACCCCGCAGCACACCTGGGCCGTCGTGGCCACCGCCCCGTGGACGCAGTGGCACCACACCACCCCGTCGGCGACCGCCGACGCGGCGCCGCTGACATCAGTCGCCGATGACCTGCTACGCCGCGCCCGGCGCATCCTCAACCCACCGCCGTCGACGCCGTCGCCGGCTGCCGCACCCGCCGACCGGTGAGGCATCCCGGCGTCCGCGCCAACGCCATGTTCTGACCTCTCTCGGTCTGCATGCCCGAGCGCATCGGCTGGCCGGCATCGCCCGGCCCCGTCCGTCACCGCCGACGCCCCGCCGCCCATCCCGCCGCGGGGCTTTCCGCTGCCCACCTATCCCATGAAGGAGGAACCCCCGATGGTCACCCGCATCCAGCAGATCGTCGTCGACGACCTCGACGCCAGCACCGACGGCGTCGGCACCTACCGCTTCGCGTTGGAGGGCGTCGAGTACGAGATCGACTTGTCCGAACTCAACCTGCAACGGCTGCGCGCCGCGCTCGCCCCGTTCACCGTCGCCGGGCGCCGTCTGCCCAGGCACAAGCCGGCCACCCGGCGCCGTGCCACGACCAAGAACCCCGACGCGCAGCGGGTCCGCGCCTGGTGGGCCGACAACGCTGAGCGGCTCGACCTGCCACCGCACCGCGCCAACGGCCCCGTCCCCACGCGGGTCGCCGACGCCTACCGGCAGGCCAACCCACGGGCCTCCCGCTGATCCTTCTCACCTCGGCGGCCGGCCGGACCGCACCACAGGTGCGGCTGGCCGCCGCTGTTCAGCGACACCACGTGAACAGCCGGGCTGATAGATCGCCATCACCGGCATTGCTTGTCGACGCCGGCAAGCCGGCGCACCCGGCCCTTCGACGCCGACCTCAGCGGGCTGTGACTACCACCGATAGATGGCGGCTCGAGTCGCCATATCCAGGGACGTCGGCTCAGTTCCCAGCGATAGTTGGCGGCGTTTGCCAGGTGTAGGTGGCGGCTCGCGCCGGTGACGATGCTCAAGGGGCGGCGTGCGTGCCCGGATTATGATGCGGCGTGACGTTTACACCTCGGGCGGCGTGGGCTGACATGCCAGAGCCGATACGAACGGCGGTCGCCGAGGCCCTCGGCTCAACGATCGTCGCTCACAAGGATCTGCACGGCGGCATGTCACCCGGGCCGGCTGTGGGCTTGCGGCTGGCCGACGGGCGACAGGTCTTCGTTAAGGCAGTGTCCGCCGAGGTTCGGGCGCACAACCACAAGATGATTCTGCAGGAAGCTGGAATCCTGGACATCCTGCCGAATTCGGTGCCGGCGCCTCGACGCCTCGCGACCGTCGAACATGGGTCCTGGGTCGCGCTGGCCACTACCTGGGCTCCTGGTGCGACGAAGGCGTCTTGGACCGATGCGTCCATCGAGGCCGTCACGGAGGCATGCCGAGTGGCGAACGGGCATCAGGCGCCGGGCATGCTGCCGCCGGTGGCCCAGCGCATCTTCGACTTCGACGGCTGGACGCGCTTGCTCGAGATCGGTACGCGCGACGATTGGGAGGCGGCCTACGCGGAGCCGGCGGCGGAGGTGGTGGCCGGGTGGGACCGCTGGACGGCAGGCGACGCGTTGGTCCACCGCGACCTTCGCCTTGACAACACGACGGTCGACGAGCAAGGAACGTCGGCGGTGCTGCTCGACTGGGCGTATGCGGCGGCCGGTGCCCCGTGGATCGATCTCGCGCAGATGGCCGCGGACGTGGTCGCCACCGGACACGCCGTCGGTCAGCAGGCGGCAACGGAACGCGCGTATCGGCTGTTGTGTTCGCTGCCCGCTGAGGCATCTCGCTTCGTTGTGGGGTTGGCCGGGATGTGGTGTATTCGGGCCGCGACGGTCCCGGACACCTTCAATCCGAGTATTTCCATCTGGCGCCGCGCGAGATCAGCTGCGTTGCGCCCGCTGGTGACCCGTCTGATCGCCGAACTTTCAGTGGGCCGCTGATCTTTATAAGCCCAGCGTGACCGGGCCGGAGGGTATCCCGGACGTGAGCAAATCGGTCAGCGGTGTGGAGAGGTCACGGGGCGAAAACAAGTCAGGTCCGGCGTAGTCGGTGATCTCAGAGAGCTGCCACCAGCGAAAGCCGGCGAGGTGCTCATCAACGGCGAGTTGGTCGTCGGTGAACTCGCCTTGAGGCTCGAAGCGGGTGGCGCGGATGAGGAAGTAGTCGTTGACGAGGCCGTCGAGGCCCGGTGGAAGATCTGCGGCAGCGACTACTTGATGCCAAACGTGCGGCGGATCGGTGGCGGTGGCCAAGCCGGTTTCTTCTCGCAGCTCACGGCGCAGTGCGGACAGTCGGTCCTCGCCTGGTTCTATGCCGCCGCCTGGAGCAGCCCAGACGGCCGGTGCGCCGTTCGGGACCGCCGGGTGGGGCGCGACGAATCGGCAGAGCAGGACGTGGTCATCCTCGTCGAGGATGATCGCGCGGGCGGAGGTTCGAAGGTTCAGCGGCATGGCAGACTCCTGATCCCGTGCGCGCTACCGCAATGATCGACGTGAGACGCAGGGTAACGCCTCAGCCGGCCCGACCCTCTCGACGGTGCTCGTCGTTCCTACTCGACTCGCCGCAAACTGTGCGAATCGGGAACCAAGTCCCGGGCATCAATCGGTCTTGTTAGATGGATAGGTGTCGTCGGATGGTGCGATCAGCGTCGGTGGACTGCGGTCTGACTGGTGCGGGCTCGCGGATCTGTGCACGCCGTGGGCCGACTTCGACGAGGCGCGAGGGTCACTGGCTCTGACCGACGGGTGGACCGGGAGGTGGCGGGCGCAGTGGCGGGCCTCGGGCGCCCCGGTGCTCTGCGCGGTCCGTGACCTGGCGTCGATCCCGACGTCGCGGTGCGAGCCGGTACGCCGGTTCTCTTGGCATCGGGGACAGCGGCACCGTCCGGGCTTGCAGTTCATGGTGTCCACCGGCCGTCACCACGGCTTCGAGAGCATCGCCGAGCAGCGGCTGCTGTTGGCGTTGGACTTCGCGGGTGGCGTGAGCGACGTGTTGGGCCGGCCGTTCCGGTTACGGTTCGCGACCGCGTCGGGCTGGCGGGAGCACATCCCGGACTTCCTGGCGGTGACGGCCGAAGGTGGCCTGTTGATCGATGTGGGCCGGGCGAGCGGATCGGCGACGACGACCGGGTGTGCTTCGCCGCAGCGAGGGAAACGGCGTTGACGGCCGGCTGGCGGTATCTGGTCGTCACCGGCTGGCGGAAACACGTGCACACCGGCCTGGACACGCTCTCCGCGCAGCGCCGCCCGCTGCGCGACCCGTTGGGCCTGCAGCCGGAGTTGTTCACGGCGGTCGCGTCAGGTCCGCGATCGTTCGGCGATCTCGTGGCGGCCACCCGGCTACCCGCGGTGGCACGAGCGCACGCCCTGCACCTGATCTGGCACCGGCGACTCGGGATCGACCTGGCGGCCCCGATCAAGGACGCCACGAAGGTGTGGGCCTCACTGGCCGGCGCTGCCCGATGAGCCGGCACGTCGGCATGCTGGACCTGTCGCCCGGTGCCGTCGTCGTGGTCGATGGCGTCGAGTGGCTGGTCGAGTCGTTCGCCCCGCAGTACGGGCACATCCAGCTGCGCCGTGGTGACGGTACGACGATGCAGACCACGGTGCGGGCCCTGCTGACCGGCCCGGCACGCGGCGCGCCGGTGGGCGAGACTCCGGGGACGCACGCGGGGTCCCGGCAACCGGTGACGCTGGCCGGCCTGACGCGGGATCAGCGGGAGTTGGCGCTGCTGCGGCTGGCGCATGTGCTGGAGGTGGAGACCGGTTTCCGTGGTGGTGATCCGTTGCGGCCGGCCCCGGGTGAGCCCCGTTCGGGCTACGACCCGGACGCCACGACGTTGACCGCGCGGCGGCTGGCGAAGATAGCCGAACTTCAAGCACTTGATCCGCCTCATCGAACACCTCGACACCACCGCGAGCTTGACCGACTACGGCCGACGTCGCGACGCACTACGCACCTGGGAGATCCCTCCCGGCCAGTGGCAGGAACTCATCGACGGGCTGCCCGGCCAAATGATCAAGAACCGCCTCGTGCCGCAGACGCACTGGGGCGACGGCAAACGCCGACTCGCCAGCACCTGGGCCTGGACCGAACTGACTCACGGCGATCACATCTACGCCCCCGCCGTCCGCCCCGATCTCCACGCCACCCGGCCCGGAGGCGAAGACGTCCACTACGTCCACACCCGCTGGCAACACCTCCTACGCCCCTCGCCCTACCGCCACTTCCGCCAACTCCGCGACCGCCTCGATCCGTTCATCCGAAAACTCGGCACCCACATCGACAACCCTCCAGGCGTCGCACAGTAACGCAGCCTGAGCCCCTCGATCGGAGCCGTCAGCTAACGAGACGGCTGGGAGCCTGAGCCGACTCACTCTTGGCGACCGTCTCCGGTTCGCGCCAAGCGCTCTCGACTCAGATACCGAACCGGCTTGCCGAGCGACTCCGCGTAGGCAATCTCCCGTCGGGTTGACTCACCCAAGTAGCCGCCCGGATCCACGATATACACCTCGTCAGCCATGCGAATCTTCTGGAAGTGCACGCTGCCGAGCCGGCCCTTCAGGTTCGAGCTGTCCACTGTCCAGTCGTAGTCCGGCAGTTCGGGGAGGCTGAACACTCCGAGGCTGATCACGACGCAACCCTCCATCGTGAGTCGCTGGTTGACCTCCGCGAACTCAGCCTCAAACTTGGTCGAGCCGCAGAGTGTGATGACCTTCGCCTCGCTGCTGGCCGACTGCGGCGTCTGCTGGTCCTGCATGAGATTCATGATCGGTGAACGGGCAGGACAAGTCCATCGCCGCCCCGTGGACGTCCGCTCATGCCGCGTTCGAGCGATGGCCGCGCTGGCCCGATAACTCCACGTGAGCAGCGAGTGCGAGACCTGCCGGTCCGGCGAGGTGCCGGCAGCGCCGTCCCGCCATCTATCGCTGGCATCCGCCATCTATCGCTGGCATCCGCCATCTATCGCTGGCAATCACACGGGCGTCGACGGACGACGATCCCGCGCTCTGGGCAACCGACTTGATCAATGCCTGGTGCTGAAGCGTCCATCAGTGCACGCGCCTTCATCCACCCTGCCGCGGGCAGAAGAAAGGGGGCCACACGCCCATGACTGACACGCCCACCCACACCGAACTCGCCCCGAGCGTGGCGAGAGTCCTTACCGCCCTGCACCGGCTCGGCGAGGCCACCGCCGCCGCGACCGCCGCCGAAGCCGGACTCGGCTACTCCACCACCACACCGAAACTGCGCACCCTGGAAAACGCCGGCCTGGCCGAGCCGACCCGGGGCGGGGACGGCCCCACCCTGTGGCGGCTCACCGGCGCCGGCCGCGACGCCGCCGCCCAGGCCGCCGCTCCCGCGGCCAGCGCCACGCCGGCCGAGCAGGCACCAGCGGCGGCGCCTGCCAACGAGACGGATCCCGACCCCGTGACCGTCGCGCCCGGCCAGGTCCTCGACGATCTCGCCGCACCACTCGACCCCGACACCGCCGCGCCCGACGGCGATCCGGACACCGACGCCGCGGCAGCCCACGAGCACACCACCACCGACGGCCAGCCCGGCGACGAGGCTGCTCACCGCGTCGGCGACGGGCAGCGGCCCGAGCCCGAACCCGACGCGACCGCAGTCGAGCCGCCGGAGGGGGAACCGGGTGACGAGTCGAACGGCTCGCCGCACGGCGAGGTGGCGCCGGCCACCGGCGCTTCGGGTGACGACCTGCCGACCGGCGCGGCGCAACCGCCGGCACCCACCGACACCGCCGACCGAGTCGTGTCGCCGCCCGCCGTCAGCGGCCGCGACACCGCCGCCGGCACGACAGCCATGGACGACACCATCGCGGCCACCACGGCGGCGGCGACGAACCGGCGGGTGGCCGGATCGCTGCGCGGCGCGATCCTAGACATCCTCGAGGCCCACCCCGACCAGCAGTACAGGGTCAGCGAACTGTGCAAGCTGATCGACCGCGCCAACGAGGGCACCGGCGCGAAGAAGGCCAGCGCCGGCGCGGTGCACAACGCCGCCATGAAGCTCGTCGAGACCGGCACCGCGATCCTCGCGGTCGAGAAGCCGGTCACGTTCGCCCTCGCCCAAAGCGACGCCTGACCCCCGACCCGCGGCAGCCCGGAGGGCGGGCGTCGAACTTGCCGGCTCCACGCCCGCCCCCGGTGCTCCTTCGCACACAAGGAGCGTCTTGAAGTGTCTCCCATCCTGTCCTCGATCGGCACCGCCCTCGGCGGGATGCTCGCCGGGCTCGCCGCCGCCGGTGCGCTGCTGTGGCGCCAACAGCAGGCGCTCACCCGCGCCCGGTACGCCGCCGAGCACGACGACACCACCGGCCTGCCCAACCGGCGGGCGCTGCTCGCGGCGCTGCATCGTGCGCTGCGCCGCGGCGACCCGGTCGGCGTGGTCCTACTCGACCTCGACCAGTTCAAGACCGTCAACGACACCTTCGGCCACGAGGCCGGCAACGACCTACTTGCCGAGATCGGCCACCGGCTCACCGTGCTCGGCCCGCCGGTCACGCTCGCCGCCCGGCTGTCCGGCGACGAGTTCGCCCTCCTGGTAGCCGGCGGCCCTGACGACGTCGTCGCCGCCGCCCACTCCGCCTGGCACACCGTCGGCGACCACCCCGTGCCGCTCGGCGACCAGGAGGTGGCGGTACGCGCCAGCGTCGGGCACGCCGCCGCCGCCGTCGGCGTCAGCCCCCGGCTTCTGCTGCACCACGCGGACGTGGCCATGTACGCCGCGAAACAGGCCGGCGGCGAAGTCCGCGCGGCGGCGGTGTCCACCGCGCACACCGACCTGCCGCCACGCACCCGCTACCGTGACCTGCCCCGCCACTGACCCGGCGAACACCACACCCCGGTGGGCGGCGCGATCCTCGCGCCGCCCACCGGCGACTTGACCTCCATCAAGAGATGAGCGTCGATCTGCACTGGTTGGTCGTCCGACCCGCCGCGCCGACAGTGCACCCACGCCCCGCGCGGCCCGGACGGCGACCACGTGCGCCCACGCCCATCCCAGGAAGGGTCACCCCGCCGTGCCAAACCACCCGCACCCCAGCGACCACGCCGTACGCCCCGCCGACGTCACCGACCCGCTGCTGTGGGCCCTCGCGGTCGACGTCACCGCCGCCCACCAACCCGACCCCGACGGCGCCTGCGGCAACCCGCAGTGCCGCGGACTGCGCGGCCCCTGCCACGCCCTCCGCGCCGCCCAACGCGCCGCGGCCCTCGCCCGCCGACCACGCACCGACCTCGCGCCGTCCGCCACGGCGCCGCCCGCCGGCCCCGCGGTGCGTGCACTGGTGGATCAGCCGGTGCCCCGCCGCCACGGCCGCACCGTCCGCGCACGTGCGGCCGTGCCGACGGCACCCGACCGGTTCACCGGCTGGTTCACCCCGACCCGCACCCCACCGGCCGACCCCACCGACGGCCGCCGCGCGCCGGCACCGACCCTCGCCGCCTGAACCATGCCGGCCCGCCGCCGACCACGGCTGCGGTCGGGCGAGCCGCGCGCCGTCCCTGCTAACTGACCCCGCCAACCACAGACCACGAGGCCGCGCGTAGCCCACGGCGCCGCGCGGCTCGCCCTGTCCACCGACGACTCACCCGGACAAGGAGCCGAACACCAATGACCCACCCTGCCCCCGACGGGCCCCCGCCGGCCGGCGGCGACGCCGCCGAGGCCCCGTCGAACGCGCTGACCCGCGTGACGGTCAACCTGACCCCGCGTGCCACGACCGCGCTGAACATCCTCACCGCCGCGTCCGCGGACAACCGCACCGACGCCATCAACGCCGCCCTACGCATCACCGCCGTACTGCTGCGTCTGGCCCACCCCGACGGCACCGTGCACGTCGTCGCCCCGGACGGCGCCATCCACGTCGTCCATCTGCCCTGACACCTCCCGGCGATGTCGCCGGCTCGGCCCGCGTCCCACCCGTACCCGCGACCTCATCCCAAGGCCAGTACTCGGCCAGGATGCCCGCTGCCCGCCCGGACCGGCCCGGCACCGCCACAGCTCGCGCATCTGCCACCGCGACGCGTCCACGGCCGTCGCGCCAACCCCTCGAGGAGTGACCGGCCATGACCATCCGAGCGCTGTCCTGGATCGCCGTCGCGGTCACCAGCGCCATCCTGCTGTGCTCCGGGCTGGTCACCACCGTGCTCGTCGCAGGCGGCGGCGCGTCGGCCAGCTGCTACCCGCCCGCCATCGCATCGCCGGCAGCCGCGCACCGTGCATCGCCCGCCGGCCCGGTCGGGCAGTGGACCAGCGAACAGGTCGGCAACGCCGCGACCATCGTCACCGTCGGCATGCGCAGGGGAGTACCGCCGCGCGGCTGGGTCATCGCGGTGGCCACCGCGATGCAGGAATCGTCCCTGATCAACCTGGCCGGCGGGGACCGCGACTCGATCGGCCTGTTCCAGCAGCGCCCCTCCCAGGGCTGGGGCACCCCGGCCCAGCTGCACGACCCCGACTACGCCGCCGGCAGGTTCTACGACAAGCTGCAGGCCATCGACGGCTGGCAGGCGATGCCGCTTACCGAGGCAGCCCAGAAGGTCCAGCGCTCGGCCTACCCCGACGCCTACGCCACATGGGAACCCGACGCCACCCAGGTCGTCGGCGCGCTCACCGGCGTCACCGCCGGCCTGGCAGCGTGCGCGGTCACCGTCAGCGCGCGGGGATGGGCCCAACCCGTGCACGCCACGGTCGGTTCCGGGTTCCGTACCGCCGACCGGCCCGGCCACGACGGGGTCGACCTCATCGTTGGCAAGGGCACCCCGGTCCACGCCGCGTCCGCCGGAGTCGTCACCACCGTGCGCTGCAACGCCGTCGACGTGCGCACCGGCGGCGACTGGGGCTGCGACCGCGACGGCGACGCGAACCTCACCCGCGGCTGCGGCTGGTATGTCGACGTCGAACACCCCGGCGGGATCGTCACCCGCTACTGCCACCTGATCGCCCACCCCGCCGTCGCCGAGGGCCAACACGTGGCGGCCGGTGACGTCATCGGCCTGTCCGGCAGCTCCGGCGACTCGTCGGGCCCGCACCTGCACTTCGAGGTCCATCTCGGCGACCACACCTCGGCCACCGCCGTCGACCCGGTCGGGTTCATGGCCTCCGTCGGCGCGCCCTTGGGCCAAAACGGGCGGTGACGCATCAGATCAATTCCCAGGGAAACCTCGAAGACGGAACTCGTCCCGGATTGTCGCTGACGATACCGTCAGGCCGGATAAGGGCATCGAGAAGCGAAGCAGGTCGCCCCTACGCCTTTGCGCCGGTGACCGGCCCCCGCGAAACGTACGCACTACCCGCGAAGCGTCAGAGGAGGCAACGGCCACCTCCAGCATTGTCATCGGCCATGCCCACCGCACGCGGGCCGTAGAGACGGCAGACCAAGGCACGAAAACCGCGTCGCGGCGCTCCCTAGCGAAATCAATGCCGTCCGCGGTAAATCGAACCCACGGGGGCAGCTGACGGGCAAAGAGTACCGAAGTTCCGGCGAAAACGAGCCCGTAAACAACAACGAAGAGCAATCCATCACCGATGTCTTGGGGCCAGCCGTGCCTGCCCAGGGCGGAGAACAATCCTGTAACCGCGATGGCTCCGACGATCGCGCCAGACAAACCATTTACTACCGCCGCTGCGGCGGATCGCCACAGTGACCACTTGTACACCACGCCGTTTGAGGGCGCCTCACGGCTGGCATCGTCAACCATGAACTGATCGTGGCATCGCCGCGCAACCGTGACGAGCGCTCGGCGCTCAGGTGATGCGTCGAACGCCAACCCGGTTGAGCGGACAACGGCGGAATTCTCCGCGAGGTGCGCTGGCCGTCGACGCCGCTACCGCATGCCGTAGGTCGGCGCGACTGATCGCATGCCGCACGGTTCGAATATCGCGGTCTCTCAGCACAGTGAGCCTGGCGCCTGACCACACGGTTCGTCGACCCGTCAGTGTGGGATCGCCGCCGCACCCGCACCGCTGGTGGGCAGAGGCCGCCGAGGCTCACGAACACCGCCCATACTGCCGCCGGGCCCTCGCCTGCCGGACGGGCCGTCGGCGTGCCGGCTGCGACGCAGCACCAGCGCCGCCAGCGCGGCTTCAAAGACGACGATGCCGAGCAGCGACGCCCACGGCCCGACAACGACACCCGCCACGACCGCGAAGGCGAGCCAGCCCACAAGGTGCAGCCACCAATGCACATGCGCCTTGCGGTACCAACGCCGAGTTCGTCCGGTCCGACGCGGCAGCTTCGGGCCTCGGCTCCTGCCGTACCGGGCAGGTGATCTTTCGATGCGACGCCACCGTGTCATGGGCCCATGGTGGCAGCTCGCCGCCACCCGCCGCAGCGGGTGAATCACCACGTGCACAGCCGCGACCTGACTCCCGGCGCCTGCAGATGTTTTGCCGGCATTCCGCATAGCGCGGGCCCCGAAAACGGCGTCTGCCCGCGACCGCCCGGGCCCAACCCGAGCGTGGGTCTATGCCCGCACCGCCCCCGCCACACCCGAAACCAGGCGTCCGGCCACCCGCCAGGCGCCCGACGCGTCCCCATCCGATCCGACCTGCAAGGAGGTCACCGTCATGGGTTGTCGAACCCTCATCGGCGCCACCGCCCCCGGGGGCGCCTACACCGCCCGCTGGCTGCACTGGGGCGACCAGCCCGACCAGCTGGTCCCCATCTTGCGCCGGATCTGGCGCGACACGTTCGCCGCCGACACCGCGGCCCTGGCGGCCGCGCTGCTGGCCCGTGACTGGTCGACCCTGGACCCGCAGCCGTCCGGCGACACGTTCCCCGCGCTGGTGGTGGCCGGCGTCGGCCACGAAACCCGTGGCGGCAGCGGAGGCCCGCGCCACGGCCGGCTCGCCGAAGCGGTCGGCGCCGACCTGGAGTGGCTGTACCTGGTCGACGTCGCCATCGACAGCGTCGTCGTGTACGAGGCCACCCGCCACAGCCGGTGGTTGCGCCACAGCGTGCACTTCCTCGACCCGGTCGACGACCTGTTCGTCACCGCACCCGGCACGGCGGGCGACGGCACCGAGATGACGGTGTGCACCGTCTGCGGCGCGGTCGACGAGATCGACTACCGCGAGCTGCCGTCGATGGCCGGCTACGGCCACGACACCAGCACCGCCTGCATCCGCTGCGGCTCGTCGGTGGTAACCGACCCGATGTTCGGCGCGCACGTCACCCGCAAGCCCTGGCCGTCCGCCACACCGCCGGAGACGGCGCGATGACCGCGCCCAGCGATCCCACCCCGTCGGCGCCCGTCCGCGGCGCCGCGTCCACCGACCCTCGACACCCCATGGGGACCAGGATGACCTACCTGCCCGGCCAGCGCGTCGCGCTCGAGTACACCAGCGACCCGTACACCCTGCTGCGCCCCGGCGACACCGGCACCGTCCGCGGCTACCGCGCCGACCTGCGCACCGTCGACGTCGACTGGGACAACGGCTCCCATCTGTCGATGTGCCTGGACGCCGGTGACCGCATCGAAGTCCTCGCCGAGGCCGCACCCGCCGCGGACGAACCGGCGAGCCATGCCGACCGCTGGGCGGCGACGTTGGCGCGGTTGCGCGCGGCCGGCGCGGAAGCCGGCCGCGGTGTCGCGCAATGGTGGGCCCAAGACACCATCGGCGCTCGCGCCACGGGCGACGTGCGCGCCACCGCCCGGCGGATCCTCGCGGGCATCGACGACGGCGACCCGGCCGTGCTCGACACGTTGCCGACCTTCACCCCACCGCGGCGGTGGGGCGAGCGGGACAGCGCCGAGGTCCGCTACACCGAGGCCGCAGCGGACGGCCTGCCGGACTGGGCGCAGCTCACCGACCGCCAACGGGCGGAAACGCTCGAGGCGTCCCGCGACGGCTTCGACACCGCCGTGATCGAGCGGGTCGCCGAGCTGTGCCGCGTCGCGGCCAGCCCGACCGGAGACGGCCGTGACCTCAGCCATCTGCACCCCGACCGGCTGCGCGTCGGCGGTGTCGGGGTGTTCGCCGGCGACTGGGCCTGGACCCCCGCATCGGACGGGGCGATGCGGATCCCGGTCGGGTTCGTCGGCACCCTGATCGACACCTGGAACGGCTGGGCGGTGTTCAGCTGTACCCGCGCCGTCGCCGAGGAGATCGTCGCCGACCAGCAGCGCAGCCGCGCCGCCTACCGCGAGCAGCTGGGCGCCCAAGGGGTAGCGGGGGAGGAACTCGACCGCCGGCTCAACCAGGCGATGGTGTCGCTGGTCTTCGACGGCGCCACCATCGTCGCCGACCAGCGCGGCGTCTCGGGCGACCCGGACGCGATCGAATACATCACCCCGGACCCAGATGGCCGGTACGTGGTGATGGGCCGGTCCTGGTGCTGGGAGGCGGTCGACCCGGCCGACTGCGACCGCATCGCAGGCGACCTGCCCGCAGCAGGGCAGCAGCAGCGGTTCGTCGCGCTGACCCACACCCCGGGCATGCGGGTACCGCACGACCGGTTTCAGGTCACCTCGCTTGAGCAGCTGCCCACCGCCGACGGGGTGGCGTTCACCGCCACCCTGACCCTCGACGGCCAGCCGGTCGGCACCATCCGCAACGACGGCAACGGCGGAACCACCGAGCTGTACTCGCCGAACTCTCTGTTCGGCTGGCGCGGCATGCGCGCCTACCTCGCCGGCTGCCGCTACCGTGGCGAATCCGTCGGCGAGGAACGGCTGCTGGATGCTCTCGTCGACGAGTACGACCTGGCCCGCACCGTCGCCCGGGCGCAGGCCGGCGGTGGCACCGTGGCGCGGCTGCTCGACGCGGCGGGGTTCACCCTCGCCATCCGCGAGGTGAAACCGGCGCCGCGGGGCGGGGACGGGCTGCGGCACCTGGCCGGCCAGATCGCCGCGACCGCCGCCGATTCGCGCGGCCACGAGTGGCTGATCTGGACCGGCGGCTCCTGGTACCCGCTGCCGCAGCTGCCGCCGGAGAGCACCCGGACTGCCGAATGACCGGCGCCCCCGGCGAGACCGATCCGATGCGGGTGCTCGCCTTCGTCGTCGCCGACGCACTGCTGGACAGGTTCACCCGCGACGACCTCATCACCTGCGCAGCCCGACATGGCATCCCGCTCGCCGGGCGGGCGAGCGACACGCGGATCCGCGCGGCCATCCGCGCCCACAACCGCGACCGGGCACGACGCGACGGCCTGCCCATCGACGGCCTGCCGACGCTGACCGCCGACGAGGGCCTGTGCCTGGGCCGGCTCCTCGCCGGCGGCGACCCGAACCGGCCGCAGCCACCGACGAACCGCTCTTAACCATCCGGACGAAAGGACACCATCGTGGACGGCAACCGAATCATCGCCAAGTACACCGGCCAGCCCATCACGCTCGACACGCTGATGGCCGGCCAGCACGCCGGCGACCTGGCGGGCCGGCTGGCCGAAGAGATCTGGCAGGCCGCCGACGCGATCGGACGGGCCGAGATCGAACTGGCCCAGATCATGGCGTGGATCGCCGACAGCACCAGCAAGGTGACAGCCGCCATCAACGCCGAGCCGGACCAGCGGGTACGCACCGTCAACCCGCTCGGCGAACTACAGGCCCACGGACCCCGCTTCGACCTGCTGATCGCGGTGCGCGAGGAGCGCATCACGCACCTGCGCCGGCTCGTGCGGCTCTGGCACGCCCTGCCCGACACCGCCCCCGGCGGCCACTCCGCCCTCGACGGCCACTGACCGCCCCGGCTCATCGCGGAACCCGTCCGAGGCCGATTCGACTTGATCGCCTGGGCGACGGGTGCGTTTATCGTCGTCGCCGACCCCGTCGGCGCCCGGTAGGCACCGGCCCGCACCAGACGACCACCGCACGCACCACCCGCACCTGACCCGGGTGCACCGACCGGCCCGTTGACGGGCCGGTCGGCCCACCCGCCTTCCGTTGCGCGGATCACCACCGCCGCCCGCGCGCCCGGAAGACGGGTGCGCGGGCCTGTCGTGAGAACAGGAGTCACCCGCATGCATCCGACCAGCACCACCGGCCACGACCCGTCCGCGGACGCGACCACCGCGTCCGGTGCCCGTCGTTCCGGGCACCTGTACCCGCAGGTCGCCGCCTTCCTGGCCAGCCGCCCCGGCGAGGTCGTCAAGGTCGGCGAGATCACCCGCGCGATCGGCGCCCCCTCCTCGGGGGCGGTGTTCGAAGCGCTCAAGCGCATGGCCGCCGCCGGCTACGCCACCCACCACACCAACCCGCACCGCTTCGCCGTCACCCAGGCCGGCATCGACGCCGCCGGCACCCTGCCACCCCCAGCACCCCGCACCACGCCCACCGCGGGCGGCACCGGTCGCGGCGGGCGGCGCACCCCGGTGACCCGCCCCAACGGTGAGCTGTACTTCCCCCGCCGGCTGGCGGGCGGCACCGACGTGGACGTGCTGCGCCGGCTGCGCGACAAGCACATCCCCGTGCTGCTGTACGGGCCGCCCGGCACCGGCAAGACCGCCCTGGTCGAGGCCGCCTTCGGTGACCTGCTCACTATCGCGGGCACCGGCGACACCATCGTCGACGACTTCCTCGGCAGCTTCATCCCGCTGCCGGACGGCGGCTACGAGTTCGTCTACGGACCGCTCGTCGTCGCGATGCGGGAGGGCCGGGCGCTGCTGGTCGACGACGCCACCCTCATCCCACCCAAGGTCCTGTCGGTGCTGTACCCGGCGATGGACGGCCGCCGCGTGATCACCATCCCCGGCAACCGCAACGAACGCGTCGAAGCCGTCGACGGGTTCTACGTCATCGCCGGCCACAACCCCGGCGTCCACGGTGCGATCCTCACCGAGGCCCTCGCGAGCCGGTTCGACGTGCACATCGAGGTCACCACCGACTGGGACCTGGCCAAACATCTCGGCGTGCCCGCCCCGGCGGTGGCGGCGGCGATCGACCTCAACAACGAGGTCGCCGCCGGCCGGGTGTCCTGGGCGCCGCAACTGCGCGAGCTGCTCGGCTTCACCCGCGTCCGCAAAACCCTCGGCCTGTCGGCCGCGGTCGGCAACCTGGCCGGCCGGGCGCCCGAAGACGACCGGGCCGAGGTGACCGCGGCGCTGGCCAAACACTTCGGCACCGACATCGCCGCCCTGCGCCTCGGCAAGCAGCGCTGAACGGGGGAGTGAAGACGATGCCGCACCCGAGTAGCCACCTGCACGCCGGCACCCCGACCACTGGGACGACCGACCCCGCCTGGGATGAGTGGAGCCGTGCCTGGACCCGCCACATCCCCACCCTCACCGGCCGCAGCGACCTGACCGTCACCGTCGCCCCCGGCGCCGGGGGAGGGGCACCGGCCTGCTTCTACCCCGACACCGGCCGCATCGAGGTCGACGCCGTCCACATCGGCGCCCCGACGGTGGCCGACCCGCGTCGGGCCGGCCACAAGAACCTCGCGCCCACCGCCTACGGGCTACTGGTCCACGAGGCCGCCCACGCCACCCACAGCCGTTGGCGCACACCCGCCGGCACCCCGCCCGTCGTGGCCGAGGTCGCAGACCTCCTCGAGGAATCCCGCATCGAACACCGCCACCGCACCCGCCGCCGCGGCGACCGGCGTTGGCTGCGCCACACCGTCACCACCCTCATCACCGGCGACGAGACACCGGTCGACGACCCGTGGCACGCCGGCCAACTCGCCGGGCTGCTGCTGGCCCGCGTCGACGCCCGCATCCTCACCGGCAAAGACGTCCGCGCCGTCCGCGCCGCCGTCACCGGGGTCCTCGGCCGCACACGGCTGCGGCAGCTGCGTGACATCTGGCGGCAGGCGCACGCGGTCGACGACACCGACGCCGACACCATGATCGAGCTAGCCTGGCGGTGGTGCCACATCCTCGGTATCGACCCCCACGGCCAGCCCCATCCGCCGCAGCCGGACCCGGGGGTGTTCGCCGGACGGCTCGCCGCAGCCCTGACCGACTACCTCGCCGCCAGCCTCGGGGTCAGCACCGCCGAGTACACCGCCCGGCGAATCACCGGCCGGCATTCCGCCCCGGCGCACTGGACCCGCCGCGACCCCACCACCGCCGAACAGGCCGCCGCCCGGCGCCTGGCCGCCCGGCTGCGGCAGGCGCGCACCGCGCATCCCGAACCGGCCCGGCAACCCTCGACGCTGCCACCCGGCCGGCTGCGCACCCGCGCGGCGATCACCGCCGAGGCGCAACGCGCCGCCGGTGGCATCCCCACCGCCGCGCCGTGGCAACGCCGCACCCCGCTGCCGCCGGACAAGCCCACCCTGCACCTGGCGGTCCTGGTCGACGTCTCCGGATCCATGCACTCCTACGCCAAGCCGATGTCGTCGGCCGGCTGGATCCTCGCCCACGCCGCCCACCGCAACCAGGCCGTCACCACCACCATCGCGTTCGGCGACCAGGTCACCCTCCTCGTCCCACCGAAACAGCGGCCCACTCAGGTACTGGAGATGACCGCCCACGACGGCAGCGAGGAGTTCACCGCCGCGGTCAAGCTCGCCGACCGACTACTCGACCTGCGTCACCGCCGCAGTCTGCGGATGCTCGCCGTGGTCTCCGACGGCCAGTTCGTCGACATTCCGATCCCCGCCGCCCAGAAACTCGTCACCACCCTGCACCGCGCCGGCTGTCCGGTGCTATGGCTGCAACCAGCCGGCTTGGAGTGCCACACCTTCGCCGACACCACCACGATCACCATCGCGGATCCCTTGGAGGCGATCGAACACATCGCCGGCGCGGCGATCACCGCCCTCGCCAACGCCTGACTTGCACGTCGGCATGGACGTGTCCGCACGACGATCGTCATGCTTGCGGGTCTGGCCACAGCCTGATGAGGTACCGCTCGATGCCGTCGAGTGCTCGCCACGCGGCGTGGGTGTCATCGGCGGAGGCATGCAGAGTCTGTTCGTCTACGCGCTGCGCCGCGTCCTGCATCTCGGTGCGGCCGGTGTGACCGAGGGCGAGTTTGTACGTGTTTGGGCCGGCGCCGGTGTCGATGTCAACAAGATCGGCTGGGGTCTTGTAGGCGCCCGTATCGATGCGGATGTGGCCGGTGGGAAGGGCCAGCGTGGTGCGTGTCTCCCAGTGCCACGGGGGTTCGTCGGCAGGCGGGGCGTCGAGGACTTCAACGCGGATCCAGGGTCGGCTGTACTGGTGGGCGCAGCGGACAAGGAGGACAGCGCCGGCGGCGCCGAACAGGCGCCCGCCACGGCGTCCCGGGATACGCGCGGCGTCAAAAGCCGCCCCCATAGCTTCCATGGTGTCGGCGCTGACGTCACGCAGCAGGAACACGCCATCGTCTGTGGGGATCACGGACTCGGCCGACGTCGGCATGGCAGACATCCTTCCAGCGAGGAACGCATCCTCACAGGTCAGGAGTCAACCGAACCGGGGACAGTCCCTCCCACGGGACGTGACCCATCCGCTCATGTCGATGAGCGAGCGGTGGGCGGGCTGTCGGATCAAGCTGGCCGGATGTCAAGCAGGTCGGGCGGTGGAAACTCATCTGGATCCATCTCTCCGACGCCGACCCACTCGATGCCGCCGAGGACCTCCCCACGCTGAGGCTCTTCGATCGTGTAAAGGAATAGGCCGTCACCGGAGCCCGGAACGCTCGCATTGACTCGTATGGACATCCCGAGGCCGCGATCACGCTGAAAGTCAATGGACGGGCACCCGCAGCCGCACGTGCCGACGACGACGATCTCCGCCACCTGGCGTCGCAGGGCTTCGACGCCCCGGAAGTCGACGGCCAGTAGCGCCTCAAGCATCGCTCGCTCTCGCTGAGTCAGCGGCCTTGCGTCCATGCCGATGATCGTCTCACTGGGCGATGGGGGTGAGCATCCGCTATTGCCGCGATCCGGGCGCGGGTCGGCGCCCACCATGCTAGGAAGAGCCTCCACCCAGCTTTCGTTAGACTGCCTTCAGCAGTCGTTGACCAGGGCGTGTTGCGACGATCCCCAGAATCCGCCCCGTCCCGGTGGGGCCACCGAACACTGTCACAGCCACTGCACCGACGAAGCCTGGGCGGGGATGCCGTGGCCGGGTGGGGCGGCTCACCCGGTGTGCTCTACGAGTATTTCCCGCCCCCGCCGCCTTGCCACCCCGACATGACTGTCGGCGATGAGCGGAGCGCGAATCCTGCGGGCTACGGACAGCCTGAGTTCCCGCCGGTCGTTCGGGCCATTGGCCGGTCCCGTGTCCCGGCAAGCGCTTCTACCTCACCGCCACCGGATGTGTTCACCGGCCGTGGCGCCACCTACGACCAGGCGTGCCCCGGCCACGACGACCGAGTGCCGGGTGACTCGTCGCCGACGCTCGGCGAAACCCGGGAAGTGCCCCCTCCTGCAACGCATCAACGCCTACCTGATGCGCTGGATCCGCAAGAAGTACAAACGGCTACGCGGGTTCAAGAAGGCCAAGGCGTGCTGGGACGGGATCCCAGGGGTGACAAGAGCCGGGTGACGGGAGACTGTCACGCCCGGACCTGTGGGAGCCGGGAGGTGAGATCCTTCCCGGCCACCCGACCAATGGTGTGGCGATCGCATCAGCTCACGCCACGAACGACTTCCTGTTCACTGTCACGGGCCTGCTCAGCGGCGGGCCGACCGGGGGACGGCGGCTTGAGGGCTAGCCCGGTGCCCGACTCGGTGACTCCGACGAGGAGAGGATCCGGGTCGGTGTTTTCTGGCTTCCGGGCTGCGGGGCGGTGGCCGGTGGACTTTCTTGACCGCCGACCACCGCCCCGAGCTGGCCGGTCACGCTCGGAAGGTGATCCGGCGTTGTCGCCAGACCAGGAATGCTCCGCCGATGAGGAGGAACAGCCCAATTCCGGTAATGGTCACCACCGGTGTGCCGGTGATGGGGAGGGTCGGTGCGGACCCTCCGGGCGGTGGTGCGGTCGGTTTGGGTGTTGTCGGCTGGGTGAGGTTTCCGCCACCGAGCAGGGTCAGGGTTCGGTTGGTGGTGGTGTAGCCAACTGGCGTGCTGGTGGAGCTGGTGACGGTGGCGGGCAACATCGGGGCCTGTTGCTTGAACACAGTGCCGCTGACGGGTTGTTGGGGTGCCTTGTCGAAGTCGACCCCGCCGAAGACCAGGGTCACGTCGATGGTCTCGGTGCCGTCTTTGACGGTGCGGTGGTAGGTGGCGATGCCGTCCTTGATCGACTGAATGTACTGGTTGTAGACGTCGCTGGGCTTCCACGGGGTGCGGACGGGCCAGCGGCTGACGTCACCGCTGCCGATGATCGCCGAGACCGCGTTGGGGTGCTGGGCCGCGCGTTGGCGTAGCCATTCGGCGGCGACGCGGCTCATGTAGACGCGGCGTAGGTCGGCGTACTCGGGTCGGGTGTTCACGGCCTGTTCCATCGCCGGCAGGATGATCTTCTGGTAGGTGGCGACGTTCTCGGCCGACTGGGCGTCGGTTTGTTCGCACTTGGCGGTGCCGTCGGGCCAGTTCTGGACCTTGAAGAACTCGGCGTTGACCTTCAGCGGGGCGTCGAGGATGTAGAGCTGGCCGTTGTCGTCGCGCACCGAGGCGGGCCCGGCGGTGATCCACAGCCGCAGCGGAAGGCACGGCACCGTGGGCGTGTTGAAGTGCACCGCGTCCCAGAACTGTGCGCCGAGCGCAGTGTCGGGGTTGAGGAGCTGTACGTGGGTGGTCTTCAACGCGAGGTCGGCCTGCAGCAGCACACGGCCGGCGTCGGTCGTGGCGAACACGGGGTCGATGATCTGGTCGGGGGTGTCGGGGTTGAGGTTGACCCAGAAGCTCGACGACGGCAGCGCCAGCCAGGTGAACAGGGCGTCGGACGACAGCTGGGCTGCTTGCATGCCCCCGAACGACGGCTCGGTCGTGGCGTCTTCGATGTCGTTGGCCTCGAACGAGTACTGCAGGCCACCGCTGTCGGAGACGTAGCGAAGCTGCATGGTGGAGAAGTCGATCCCGCCGGGGCGGCGCATCTGCGCGGCTCGCGCCTTCGGGTTGGTGGTCATCTCGTCGTCGACCGCGGCGACCTCGCGGGCCTCGTCGAGGGTGCGGCCGGAGCTGCGGACGGTGTCGTTGAACGCGCCCCGGGACGGTACGGCGGGGTCGGGGTTCATGATCCGCGAGCTGGGGCTGTTGTCGGGCTTGAACGGGTTGGTCGCGACCGGCGTCGCGCGCATGACGTGGTAGTCGACGCCCGCGGCGCGAAGCTTGCCGATGGTGGCCTTGGTGGGCTGGTCACCGAAGACGTAGACGACCTTGTACCGGCCGCTCTTGGCGATCGCCGAGTCCTTGGCCAGCTCGCCCGCGTCGATGGTGCGGCCGGACTTGAACTCGTAGGCGATGCCTTCCTTGTGGTTGACCGCGTCGTAGCGGCGGACCTTGCCGTCAACGTCGACGTCGCCCTGGCAGATCCAGTGGTCGCCGCCGAGGCCGATCTCCTCGACGACCCTCTTCTCGTAGGCCTTCCCGCGCGGGTCCCAGCCCATGTTCGCGATGTAGCGGCCTAACCAGGTATCCCAGCCGAGAGCGGCGCTGGGCTTGCGCCCTGTATGGGTGCGGTTCCACTCCGCGAGATCGCGTTCCTTGCGGTCCTGGTAGGCGAACCACGTCGGGTAGACGTGCTCGGGTGTTCCCGGCTGCGCGTCGCCGGGCTTGTTGCCGTACCGATCGCGGGTCGTGGCGTCGGGTGCAGGCAGACCTCGGGCGTTCTCGCCAGGGTTGTCGTACTCGTA
Organism: Planosporangium spinosum; assembly: GCF_049999945.1. Taxonomy (NCBI): domain Bacteria; kingdom Bacillati; phylum Actinomycetota; class Actinomycetes; order Micromonosporales; family Micromonosporaceae; genus Planosporangium; species Planosporangium spinosum. The sequence goes on from NZ_JBLYUB010000013.1 coordinate 45,416, forward strand.
GGGGCGCAGGCCGCCCGACGGGTCGGGTGTTTCGACTCGGCCGTTCATGCCTGGCAGTTCACCGCGTGCAGGTGTCGGCTTCGTGATGGTGTACGAGTCCCGGCATAACTGCCCCACCGGGGCGGCCGACGCCGCGATCGGCGCCCAGCCGACCAGACCGGCCACTAACCCAACGGTGACAGCACGCGCCATGCACTGCGCGAAACGTTTCCGTGCCACAAGTTCCTCCCGTGAAGTCCGCAACGGCCCGACACGGTATCGACAGTTGACGTTTTCTGCTGTCCGTGTGGTGGGTACGTGCACCTAACGGAGAAAATCTCAACCGGGGCAGACCCTGCCGGCCGGCCGCCGGGCAGATGCAGCGCCGGCCTGGCGCCTACGCTCATGCTTATGCGCGACGAACCTGCCGGGCCCGCCACCGCCCAGGACAAACTCGACGAGTGGCTCGAGGGAATGAACCCCGTCCTCGCCCGCCTCGAATTCTTCACCCGACCGGCCGGCATCGAGCTCGACTACACCCCGGGCTCCCTCGCGCAACTGGAAGCCTTTGCCAGCGAACGCTGGCCCGATGGGCGCGTCGTCTTCCCGTTCCACGAAGCCGCCACCGCCTACGTTGGCGAGGTGCTCCTACGCGCCGCGGGCGGGCACTGGGACTGGGATTCCCACGCCGACCTACCGATCGTGCGCCCCGACCCGGCCCTCGACCTCGCGCCCCTGTCACCAGCCCAACTCGTTGCCGCCGCCGCGCATCGCCACACCGGCACCGAACTCGCCACCGCCCACGCCGCGCTGCTCGACGCGGTCCACGCCCACACGGCCAACCACCCCGGCTGGACGCCGACCAAGCAGCACACCCCGGGCGTCGACGAGATCACCCACCTCGGCCCGGTACCCGCTCCGCCGTGGCTCGACCAATGGCTGGCCGGAAGAGCAGCGAACTTCGACGCCTGGGCCGCCGACACCGGCATCGCCCCCGAACGCTGGGACTTTTCGCCCGCCACCCTGACCACCCTCGACGCGGTGATCAAGAAGCGTTTTCAGTCCCGCGACGACCTCACCCGCCCCGAGAGCCGGGCATTCGTCGACGGAGCCGTCTGGTACTGCGGCGAGGTCGCCCGCCGCAACAAAGCCCGCACCCAATGGCGCTACAACCCCGCCGACGCAGACACCATCGCCATCCTCGGCCCCCCGGAACGCAACCCGCTCGTCGGACGCCCCTTCATCGATCAGGACGGCCCCGGCCTCAACCGCTGGATACCCAGCACCACCCTCGAACTCGTCCTCATCGAAGACCACGAACCCAGTTGGCTCATCGTCGCGTACGACCGCCTCGATTAGGGAGCGTCTCGGATGGACGGGTCGGTGGCCTGGGGCATGATCTTCGTTTCGTGAGCGAGGACATGATCCGTACCTGGGCGCCGGACGACTTCTGGCAGGTCGCGCAGCCGTTGAACCCGGTCCCCGTACCCCGGCCGCAGGGCGGCGGTAAACGGCGGGCGGATGACCGGGCGGTGCTGGCCGCGATCGTGTACCTGGCGCAGGTTGGCTGTTCGTGGCGCAAGCTGCCTGCGAGCCTGTTCGGGGTCAGCCGGCCGACGGTGCACCGCCGGTTCACCGAGTGGACCCGAATGGGGCTGTGGCAGCGGCTGCACCAGCAGTTCCTGCACCGGCTCAACGTGGTCAGCGAGTTCGACTGGTCGCGGGCGGTGGTGGACTCGATCGCGGTCCGGGCGGAGAAAAGGGGGATGCCACCGGGCCAACCCGGTCGACCGCGGTAAACCAGGATCGAAGATCCATGTCATGTGCGACCGGACCGGCCTGCCGCTGACCGTGCTGATTTCCGCGGCCAACGTCCACGACTCCCAGCTCCTGGTCCCGCTGCTGGACTCACTCGCCCGGTCCGCGCCGCCCGTGGCCGGCCCCGCGCCCGCCCCGACAAGCTGCACGCAGACAAGGCCTACGAAATACCAGCGCTGCGGGCCGAGGTCCGCCGACGCGGCAGCACCGTCCGGATCGCCCGTAAGGGCTCATCCCAGATGGTTGTGCCACGGCCTGCCCTGCGATCCTGATTGAGTGACGGACGTCGTTGTCAACATGGTCAGGACCTGGGCGCCGGACGACTTCTGGCAGGCCGCCCAGCCGTTGATCCCGATCCCGGCCCGCCGTCCGCAGGGCGGCGGCAAACGGAGAGCCGACGACCGGGCGGTGCTGGCTGCGATCGTGTACCTGGTGCAGGCCGGCTGCTCGTGGAACAAGCTGCCGGCGGCGATGTTCGGCGTCAGCCGCTCCACTGTGCACCGCCGGTTCACCGAGTGGACCCGCTCCGGACTGTGGGAGCGGCTGCACCAGCAGTTCCTGCACCGTCTCGGCGTGGTCAGTGAGATCGACTGGTCGCGGGCGATCGTGGACTCCATCAGCGTGCGAGCCGAAAAAGGGGCGACGAGACAGGCCCAAATCCGACCGACCGCGGCAAACCGGGGTCGAAGATCCATGTCCTGTGCGACCGGACGGGCCTCCCGCTGACCGTGCTGATCTCGGCGGCGAACACCCACGACTCGCAGGTGCTGGTCCCGCTACTGGACTCCCTGGCCCCGATCCGCGGTCGTCATGGTCGTCCTCGCCAACGGCCGGCCAAGTTGCACGCAGATAAGGCCTACGACGTGCGCGAACTGCGAGCCGAGGTACGCCGGCGCGGCATCGCCGTCCGCATCGCCCGCAAGGGCGTGGAGTCCTCCGAGCGGCTCGGCCGCCACCGCTGGGTCGTCGAGGCCTGCTTGTCCTGGCTGCTGCGCAACCGCCGACTGGTACGCCGCTACGAGCGCAAGGCCGAGCACTTCCAGGCCTTCGCCGACCTCGGCTGCGCCATCTTGGCCTACCAACGACTCACCAAACGCCATCTGGGATGAGCCCTAAGAGCATCGAGGCCAACCAGCGGCTCGGCCGGCACCGCTGGATTGTCGAGGCATGCCTGTCCTGGCTGCTCAACAACCGCTGACTGATCCGCCGCTACGAACGCAAAGCCGACCACTTTCAAGCCTTCGCCGACCTCGCCTGCGTGCTGCGAGGCTACCGCCGCTGGGTCAAGGTCACCAAGTGAGACACCGCCTCAGGTGCCTTTTGCGTTGGTCGACGTCGTCTCGACGGCGTAACGCCCGCTGTCGAAGGCACGACGTCAACGTGCCCGTACGGTGCCGGCCAGTTGGTCGACGGCCTCGCCGTTGCCCGTGGCCGGTCCTCGTCGCAGCGGGCCGGGCCAGTATCGGCGGACCGTACGTTCGGACCGGCCGATTTTCGCGCCGATCTCGGCGGGGTGCAGGTTCGGGTCGCGCCGGTACCAGTAGGCGACGGCGGCTGGCGTGTCCGAGGGGACCGGCTCGTCGTCGAACGCTGGCGAACAGGTCTGCTGCGACTGTGGCGCGCGTGCGGGCTCGTCGCCGTCATGTGGGGACCGCGGCGTGGCCCGGCCGTGGACGGATCTCGCCGATTGTGGCCGCATCCGGGCCGGGTCTGGGTCGTCTCGCGTCGTCTCCTGCGCGGCGGAGCCGTCGATACCGTCACCGGTCGGGGTCTGTGCCTGGATGAAAACCGATTCCTTGACCTGAGGTGCCGGCGCAACCGGGGAGTCGCCGCGCGTTGCCGGCACGGCATCCACCGTGCGCGGGGCGGCGGTGTCGTGGTCGGTCGCGGCGCGGATGCGGCCGGCGATCTCGACCAGGCTCACGCTGGCGACGATGACGAGCCCGTCCACCGACAGCGGCAGCAGGTACGGTGACGGGCCGGTCTCGCCGTAGCGGGCGGCGACGCCGACCATGTGCCAGTACGACACCCAGGCGGCGATGCTGGCGATCGTCGCGGTCGCGGCGAGGCGTACCCCGGCGAGAGCACGGCGGTGCACCGGCACCCGGGAGATCAGCTCAACGGTGAGCAGTAACGCCAGCGGCGGCCAGGCGGCGATCACCTTGCTGACCGGGTTCGGCTGGGCGTGCAGGATGTTCGCCGCGACCGAGGCGGCCACGCCGAGCGTGAGGGTGGCGCGTACGGCCCAGCGCAGCCGGCGCAGCCGCGCGACCGGCATCGCCGAGGCCCGCACGAGAACGGAAGCCATATCGGTCATGCGGCGGCTCCGTCACCGGGTCGGGGCGCCGGCCGCAGGTCGGGGCGGCGACCGGGTCGTTGCATCTGGGCGACGAGCTGGTCGGCCAGGGTGATGGTGTCGTCGCTGGGTTCGGCGTCGATCTCGGCCAGCGCGCGGGTCAGGGTGCGGCGCAGGGTGCGGACCGCGTCGAGGTGGCCCAGCGCCGCCCGGGCCCGCATGGCCTGCTGGTACAGCTCCTCGGCGTACGGGTTGTGGCGGATCGCGGTGTCGAGCACGGTGACCTGCTCGGCGGGGGAGCCGGCCAGGGCGTCGGCGAGGGCCAGGTAGGCGTCGAGGGCCTGCTGGCGCACCGCCTCCCGGTAGGGCTCGATCCACTCGTAGTCGCAGCCGGCGGCGAGGTGGCCGCGGTAGGTGTCCACGGCGCGGCGCAGCGCGGCGACCCGTGCCTGCGCGTCGGTGGCGGCTTGCGCGTCGCGGATGGCGGCGCGCATCCGCCGCAGGTCGACGTCGACGGCGTCGGGGTTGAGCACGTACCGGTGGTCGGGGTGGGTGAGGTAGCTGCCCGGTCCGCCGGTGTGGCGCAGGACAGTGCGCAGGTCGGACACGTAGGTGTACAGCCGGCCGGCGGCCTTGCTGGTCGGGGCGTCGGGCAGCAGGTCGTCGAGGATCGCCTCGGCGGCGGCGTCACCGTCGTGCACCGCCAAGTACACCAGCAGTTCGAGGGACTTTTTGCGCAGCGGACGCCGGGAGTCGGCGTCGACGATGCCGGGGGTGCCCAGCACGGTTACCGTCACCCGGCCGGGCCGTGGCGGACCGCCGTCAGCGGGAGCCGTCCCGGTGTCGGCGCCGCCCGGCTGGTGGCCGGCGCTGGCCTCGGTGGTGCGGGACGTGTCGCGCTGGGCGTCGGCCCGGTCCGGACCGGCGGCGCGCGTCTGCCGCGCGCTGCCGTCGGGCGGCACGCTGACGTCGTCGGAGCCGGCAGCTCCGGGTGGCGTCCACTGCTCGCGGTCGCCGTCTTGTGCGGCCGGTGGGGCGGACGCGGGCGCCGCGAGCGGCTCGGCAGCGGTGGGATCGGTGACATCGACGTCGTGCGGACGCTGTGGTGTTCCGGCGGCGGGCGGCACTGATGCTGTCCGCGAGGGCGCGGGTTCGACGGGAGCGGGTGCCTGTGGCTGGCCGGTGTGCGACTCGGCCAGGGTGGCCAGCAGGTCGGCGGTCTCGGCCGGGGTGAGGATGGCGAGCCGGCCAATGTCGGCGGGGTGGTGGCCGTGCCGGGCGTCGTCGCCGTCGGCCGGCCTTGTCGTGCCGTCGGCGGCCACGGCCACGGTGTTGCCGTCCGGCCAGGCGCCGAGCAGGACCCCGTGGATGTCGAGGCGCTGGCCCTGGGCGAGCAGGGCGGCGATCCGGGTGCGCTGGTGGCGGGTGGCCGGGTCGGCCAGCAGCAGGATCGGCGGCAGCGGCTCTTCGGTCGGGTCCACGCGGCGCAGTTCGGCGACCGTGTCGACCTCGTGGGCGTAGACGATGCGGCTGCGGTGCAGCGTCTGCGCTTCGAGCAGGTCGAGGGCCTCGTCCAGGCCGGCGGTGACGGTCAGTCGGGGCGTGGTGGGCAGCGTGCCCGCGGCGGCGCCGAGCAGTGTCGTCGCGGTCGTTGCCGGCATCACCACCCAACTGCGCGCGTCCGGATCGTCGAGCCCGCCTGCGGCGAGGCCGGCCGCGAGGAACCCGCGCGCGGCCGCCTCGGCGCCGGGGCCGGTCAGTCGGAGGCCCGCCGGTGGCCAGACTGCGGACAAGGGGTGCGCCAGCGACGGTATCGCCGGGCGTGGCGCTGCGAACCAGACCGGGGCAGTCAGGTTGTCGCCGTCGTGCGGAGCCGCCGTCCGCTGCGATCTGTCCTCGCCGTCGAGATTCCCGTCTGGGTGGAGGACGCTGGTGCCCAGGTCGTCGCGGTCGAGGGCGTCGGCAGGGCCGCCGTCGTGTGGCTGTCGCATGTTGACGAGCTCGTCGTCGTCGGGCTGGTCGTTGTCGGGCTGTTCCTCGTGTCCGGTTGTCGGGACCGCGGTTCGGCGCAGGCGATGGCGGATCTGGGTCACCACGGGTGGTAGCGGCGTGAGGTCGGGGTCGGTCAGCCGTAGCCCGGCCAAGGGTGGGCGGGTGTAGCGGTGGCGGCGGTGCGCCCACACGAGCGACGCCGCGGCGGCGACGGCCAGGGCCAGCCCGAGGTCGATCCAGCTGCCGCTGGGCAATGGCATGCCGCCCGGGCGGGTCGGGTGTCGGTCGGGCCGGTGGCCGTCGTCGACCGGGCTTGGGGTGGCCGTGTTGGTCGCGTTCGCGGTGACACAGGTACCGGTCGGGGCCGGGGTGGTCATCCTGCCGTCGCCTGGCGCCGGACTGGCTGTCGCGGGAGTGGAGGGCGACCGTGACGCGGCGGCGTCGGGACTGGTGGTTTGGCGTGGGGGCAGCGGTGTGGTCGGCACCGTGGAGGTGGCCGGTGGTGCCGGCAGACCGGGCGCGGCCGACGGTGTGGGGGAGTCCGGTCGAGTGCCGGTCGCCGGAGCGGCGGGGCCGGGCAGTCGCAGGGTCCAGCCGGGGTAGATCAGGTCCGGGTCGGTCAGGGTGCCGCCGACGTCGGGAAAGAAGGTGCTGCGGTTGAGGGCGAAGATCTCCGGCCATCGGTTGGCGTCGCCGAACCGGTCTGCGGCGATCGCGGACAGGGTGTCGCCGGCCCGCACCGTGACGGTGTCCAAATCCCCTTCGGCTGGCGTAGCGGCGCGCGCGTTGGCGTGTGGTGCGGCCGACGGTGGCGCCACGCCGACAGCCGGGCGAAGGGTTTCCTGGTTGGCCCGAACCGGCAGCGACAAAGGAGTAGCCCGGGCGTCGGTGGCCACGGCGGCGTGCGCGGCAGCCGGTGCGGTGGCCGTTGCGGCGGTACCGACCGTGACGGTGCCGAGCACGACCGCCGACAGGCCCTGCAGCGGTCCGGGCGGGTGGAAACGGGGTAGACGGCGCCACACCCGGGCTATCCGCCCATAGGCCTGGCACAGTACGGCGGCCAGCAGGGCGGCCCACATCAGCCACCCCACACCCGCTGCTGCCGTGATGACGGCGTTAGGGGCCAGCGGCTGCGACACCCACCGCGCCAACTCCTCGCCGGAGGGCAACCGTGTCGGTATCGGCCAGCCGACCACGCCGATCAGCCCGACCGGCATCCCGACCAGCAGGAGGCTGGTCCACCCCAGCGAGATCAGGGTGCGTGTGAATCGTCGCATCGCCGTCGCCCCTCCGCGCCTGCCCGTCGAAGACGATGGCCACTTGACATGAAGTGCGGGTGCGCCCTCGTCAGCGGGATTGACGGTATTGCCGGCGGCGGCGTGTACAGGCCTCTCAGCGACTCGCGCCCTCTACCGGGATTTAACAGCGTCTAACACGACCGCATAGTCGTCCGATAACAGATAGTTCGCTGCCGGTGCTACCGGGACGACGTGCTCGATGTCAGCCCGGGCTGCGCCTGAAAGACAGCGACGGTCAGAAGGCGAGCGGCATCACGCAGTGTGGATCGAGGTCGCGACGAGGTGCTATCCGGACCTCCTGCTGAGCGAGCGGGCGGCCCATGTTGTCGGTTGGTGTTGGGGCTATCGAGATGAGGGATCGCCTGCAGAGGCACGGCCACGCACCCGCCGTTGCAGGTCTTCGTTGAACGGGTCGGTGCGGAGCGCGCCCTGCAGGAACGCCGCGGCCAGGTCCGGGTCGGGTTCGGCGGTGGCCAGGGCGACGTAGGCGTCGATGACATGCCGGCGTACCGCCTCCCGGTACATCGCCAGCCAGGGCCAGTGCTGGCCGGCGGCCAGCTCACCGGTGTAGGCGTCGGCCACGGTCCGCAGTGCCCGCTGCCGGGCGGCCGGGTCCAGCGCCGTGGCGGCGTCTTCGACTGCGGCGTGCAGCCGCCACAGGTCCACGTCTACGTACCGGTCGTCGAGGCGGTAGTGCCCGCCGTCGCGCACGATTACGTCGGCGCCGGCTGTCTCGCGCAGCGCTGTGCGCAGGTCGCTGATCGGGGTGTAGAGCCGGCCGGTGGCGGCGTGCGGGCGTAGTCCCGGCCACAGCGCGCCGGCCAGCTCGCCGCTGGTCGCCCCGTCGCGGCGGACGGCCAGAAAGACCAGGACCTGCCAGGCGGCGCGGCGCCGCACCGGCACCGCCGCGGTATCGCCGATGGTGCGGTGAATGGCGGGCGCGCCGAGCACCGTCAGTCGTAGCGGCGGCCGGGCCGGCGCGACGCCGCCGCCCGGCGCCGCGCCGGTGGCGGGGGAGGCGCTGCGGCTAGCCGTTGCGACGGGCGCCGGTGCGGGGCGGTGATCGGCCGCCGGTAGGGTCGGCGCGTCGACGGTGACCGGGTGGGCCTCGCGGAGCAGGGCGAGCAGGTCGACGGTGGCGGTGACGGTCAACACCGACAGGCGGGGCCCGCGGCCTTCGGGCGTGTCGGTGGGGTGGGTGGTGCCGTCGGTATCGACCAGCCAGGTGTGACCGTGCGGCCAGGCGCCCAGCAGCACGCCGGTGATACCCAGCGGCGCGGCCAGGGTGAGGAGCACGGCCAGCCGGCGCGCCGCGGCCGGATCGGTGGGGCAGCCGGCCAGCAGCACCAGCGGCGCGGGCGCGCCCGCCGGCGTCGGCCGGCCGGCCGGGTCGGCCGGGCGGTGATCGCGGCGGGTGGCCGCGGACTGGGTGCGGTCGAGGACCGCGCGTTCCAGGTGGCCGAGCGCCTCGTCGAGGCTGTCGACCACGGTCAGCCCCGGCACGGCACCGGGGGCGGGGCCGAGCAGGGCGGCCAGGTCGGCGGCGGTGGCGACGACCCGCGGGCCGGCACCGGGGCGGCCGCCGGCGCCGGTGAGCAGGATCGCGGCCAGCAGGCCGCGGGCGGCCGCGGCCGCGCCGGCGCCGGTCAGCCCGAGCCCGCCGGCGGGCAGCTGGTGGGGCCGCAGCGGCTGCCGGGCCGGCTGCCCGCTCGTGGCGTCGGGACCGGTTCCGGCCGGTTCGGCGGTTGGCTGTTCTGGTTCGTCGTCGGTGTCGTCGCCGGCCTGGTGGCGGTGCAGCCCGTCGTGGATGGCGGCGACGGTCGCCGGCAGCGGCGCCAGGTCCGGGTCGTCGCGGACGGCGCCGGTCGGTGGGCGGGGCCGGTAGCGGCGGCGGCGGCGCAGCCATACCAGGGCGGCGGCGGCCACGGTCGCGGTGGCGGTGTCGTCGGCGACCCAGCTACCGTCGGCGAGCTCCACCCCACCTCGTGGCGCCGGGTGACCGTGCGCGAGGCCCGGGGTGGGGGACAGGTCCCCGGGTGCGGGCCCGGCGGGTGGCTGCGCGGGGACAGCGGCCGGCACTCCGTCGACGGCCGGCAGCGCCGGCGCCGCCGTCGGCTGGGCGGCGACCGGTTCGGCGGGGGTCTGGCCGGTGCCGGCCGGTAGGCCGAACACGGCGGCGCCGAGCATGCCGCTGGCGGTGGCCTGCATCGGGGTGGGCAGCGCCGGCAGCCGCAGTCGACCGGACCACCCCACCGCCCGCCGGAGCCGGGTCAGGAGTTCGACGAGCACGGCGTAGACCAGCAGCGCCCACAGCAGCCAGCCGAGCACCGCCCCGGCGCCGACCACGGTGGTGCGGGTCAGCGGCCGCGCCGCCCACCGCTCCCAGTCCGCCCCGGTAGGCCAGTGCTCGGGCAGCGGCCAGCCCACGTAGCGCACCAACACCGCGGGCAGCCCCACCAGCAGCACGAACAGCCAGAACCCCGCCCACAACAGCCCGGCCAGTCGGCGCATCACCGCCGCCCCCACCCGGGCCGCGGCGGCGTCCGCCACCTGGGTACGACCGGTGTCCGCCGGGCCGGGTCACGGCCGGAAGGCCGGACAGGCAGGTGCGGGCCGCGGGAGGCGGCCGGTGGTGCCTGCCGTGCGTGCCGCCGCATCAACCCTCCCTCGATCTCGCCCGCCCGAGCGGGTCCGGCCGGTCCGCTCCTCGGCCGGCCCTCGCGCTAGGCCGCGCCGGTGTCCGCATCCGGGCCGGGCCCGGCGCCCGGCCTCACGTCCATCGGTCGGGTGCCGTGGCCGCCCCGGGGCCGCGGAAGAGGTGCCAGATCCGCCGCAGCCACCACACCGTCGCCGCGGCGACGTAGGCCAGGCCGAGCAGACCGACGGCCGTCCAACTCACGATCGCCGCGGTGAACACCGCCAACGGCGCGGCCAGGATGACCCGGTGCAGCGGCCGGGCCACCACCGCCAGGGTCATCCCGATACCGAGCAGCAGGCCACCGACGCGGCCGACCAAGCCATACCCCAGCGGCAGCCAGCGCGGCACCTGCGCGGTCATCGCCATCTGCACGCCCAGCATGCCGACCGCGGCGCAGGCCACCGACCCGGCCGGAAAGGTCAACCAACTGTGCCAGCCGGCCGCCGGAGTCTTGCCCCACCGCGACACCAGGGCCGCGGTCACCGCCACGACCACCGCGATCGGTACCAGCGGCAGCAACGCCCACCGCAGGAACGGGCCGGTGGGTGCACCGAAATACGCCGACGCGCCGACGGCGTACAGCCCCGCGATCGACAGGCCGAACGCGACCGCGGCCAGCAGTCCGGTGCCGATCTGCCCGCTGTCGGCCGACGGGTCCGACCGCCGCGGCGCCGGGTCGTAGCGGCGCAGGCTGGACGCGATCAACGTTGCCCCGGTCAGGCAGGCCAGCAGCGCGCAGACGGCACCGATCGCCAACTCGCCCCAGTTGCCGACCACGAAATCAGCCGGGTCGAACGACAGCCCCGAGTGGTTGTACGGATGGGCGGTCAGCACGAAATGACTGACCAACACCAGCGACGCCAACCCCGGCACCAGCATCGCAACCGCCCGCCGCACCGGCGGCAACGGCGGCTCCGCCACCGCCTCCCCGGCACCGGCCGGGCCACCGGCGCGCACGGCGCCCAGCGTCGCGGCCAGCTCCGGCTCGTCGACCACCACCGGCGACAGCCCCGTCTCCTCGGCCAGCACCCGCACCGCTAGGGGTTCGCCGCCACCCGCACCCACGCAGTACAGCCCGGCCAACCGGTCGGGGTCGATCTCGGCGGCCTCCACCGCCTGCCGCACCGCCCGGCCCGCCCGCCCCAGCACCGGCCGGGCGACCGCCTCCACCTGCACGGCGTCCAGCACGACCGCCGGACGCGGCGGCGGCAACGCGACCACCACCGACGGACTGCGCGCCAGGGCCTGCCGGGCGGTGCGCACGCTGGCCAACAACGCCAGCCGCTCACCCCCGGTCAACGGCCCCGCGGCCGCAGGCTCACCGAGCGACCCGGCCGCGAGCGCGGCCACCCGATCCACCAGCAGCTCATCGACCCGCAGCCCACCGGCGTCGGCGTCGCCGATGGTGGCCAGCACCTCGAAACCGTCCGGCGCGCGTCGCAGCACCGTGGCCTCGCAGCCGCCGCCGAACTCACACACCGCGACGAACTCCCCGACCAGCATCCGGGACCCGGCCGCCAACACGTACTGGGCCGCGGCGACCGGCGCCTCCACCAGGCTCGGCTGGCCCAACCCGGCACGGTGGGCCGCCTGCCGCAGCAGGGTGCGCCGCCGCGGCCCCCACCCGGCCGGCACCACCAGCCGCACCTCACCCACCGGGCCACCGGCGACCCGGGCCGCCTCCTCACCCACGCGCCGCAGCAGCGCCGCGACCAGGTCCACCGCCTCGACCGCGACCGATCCCGCGACGATCCGACCCTCGCGCAGACGGCGAACCGGGGCTACCACGAAACGCTCCGGGACGGCCGTAGCGTGCTGCCACGCCGGGGCACCGGCCCGCAGCGAGCCGTCAGCCTCGACATACACCGCGCCGGGCAGCCGCGGCGCGCCGTCGAACAGCAGCCGCTGCCAGCGCCCATCCGGCCACGCCAGCACCGCGACCGTGCTGATGTCGCCGCAGTCGATGCCGAGCCGAACCTCCCCAGCAGGCCCCATGGCATCCACTCTTACCACTATGAGCAACCGGCCGGTGACCCCAATCTAATCGCTCGGCTTAAATGGAGGCGGTCGATGGTCCTGCGTCAGACGAGTGAGGCTGTGATCAACGCTCGTTGCGCACGGCGGGCACCGCCCGCGAGCACTGCGCAGGAAACCCTCGCAGCGTGGGCGCCGCTGGCTGGCTCCGGGTAGCTACTGCCCAGCCTGCTGTGCCCTGTGGGGTTCCAAAAACCTGCCACCGGCGGTGAATGGGACTTCTATGCGGCCCGGTCGTACTCGGTGATGAGCCCTCCGAGGATGGGTCGGCGCTTGATTCGCTGGTGGGCCGAGTCAGCGGGTGGACGGTCGGATCGTGGCGGCTGCATCGCCAGTGCCCGGTGCGGACGTCGGGCGTTGTAGTGGCGGGCGTAGTCGCCAAGTGTTCGGCGTAAATGTCGTTCGCCGAGGATGAGCACGCGGTCGGTGACCTCGGTACGGGCGGTGAGAACGAATCTTTCGGCGTAGGCGTTCGCCCGAGGGCTTCGGGGTGGGATCTTGCAGACGGTGATGCCGGCATCGGCCAGGACGGTGTCGAAGGCGGCCGTGAACTGCCCGGCCCGGTTCCGGATCAAAAATCTGAACTGCCCGGCCCGGTCGCCGAGGTCCATGAGTAGATTCCTGGCTTGCTGACTGGTCCAGAGCCCGTCGGGGTTGGTGGTGATGCCGAGGATGCGCACGTAGCGGCTGCCGACCTCTATTGCGAAGAAGATATACAGGCGCTGGAGGGTGAGCGCGCAGTCCACGTGGAAGAAGTCGCAGGCCAGCATGGTCGACGCCTGCGTGCGGAGGAACCGCCGCCAGGTGGTGAGGTCGCGGCGCACCCGCGCTGGTGGTATGCCCAGACGTTTGAGGATCCGGCGGATCGCGGACGCGCCCACGCGGTGACCGAGGCCGAGTAGTTCGCCTTGGACGCGCTGGTAGCCCCAGCCGGGGTTGTCTCGGGCCATCTGCTCGACCAAGGCGGCGATGGCCGGATCGATGGGCGGGCGTCCTTGCCGGTGGGGATACGTCCAGTGCCGGGCGACCAGCCGCCGATGCCAGGCAAGGACCGTGGCCGGGGTGACGAGCCGGTGGGCCTTCAGCGCCCGAGGCAGGAGGTTGATCAGGGCGGCGAGCACCGCTCGGTCGACCCAGACCGCCGGGACGCCGGGTCGACCCCGGCCTGGTTGAGGATCTTCCACACCGTGCTGGCCGCCAACCGGTAGCCCAGCCCGACCAGCTCACCCTGTATCCGTCGGTGCCCCCACGAGGGGTTCTCCGCCGCGAGGCGCAGCTCCAGGTCACGGACCTGCTTGTCGACCGGTGGCCGGCCGGGTCGTGTATGCGGGTACGTCCAGTGTCGGGTAAGCAGCACACGATGCCAACGAAGAAGCGTCGCCGGAGTCACGAAGAATACCGACCAGCGTGGGCGGGGCAGTAGCTGTGACAGCACTGCCAGCACCACTCGGTCGGCGGGTTGGAGGCAGGGGCGGTGCACCTGGCGGCGCAGCACCGCCACCTGGTGGCGGAACACCAGGATCTCGGCATCCTTGGCGCCGCCGTCCCGGGCAAGCTGGGTCAACATTTGCAGGATCTGGCGCAGGAGCAGGTACACCAGCGATGCGCTCATGGCCACGAGCATGACGGCTGCGCAGGGCTCGAGCTTGCACAGAACTGCACTTCAGGACGGCCGAACCGAGTATTCGAGCCCCACAAGCCCATGGCATGACCGCGGTAGATCAGGGCCTTGAGTGACATTCCCCAGAAATCAAGTACGGTTCGCCGATGTGGCGTCCCTCTCTGCTGTGCCCGTGGTCACCATAGCGGTTTGGTCGGCCGGTGACGTGATGAAGGGATGCTCCGACAGCGTCTTCTGGACCTCAAGCCTCCATCCGTCCTTGAGGTCGCCAACTTGCAGGAAAATGTCGGCAACGGCGCTGAGGAACCGTCGTTCGTCAGTTTGTGGGATGTCCGGGGCGGGCTGCGGCCGGTGCTGCTCGATGGCAGACGGTCCATCCGGAACGAGGTCGAGCATGAGGTCTAGGGTGCATGCTCGCACCCCCCGCTTCGCGTGGTCGGTTTCGTTCTCGCTGTGCACCATCTCGCAGCCCACGGCGCGCAGACCGGCGCTCTGCAGCGCGCCGAAGACGGCGGTCCAGGCGCGTGGGCTTCGGTTGGCGTAGCTGAAGATGAGGTGCCCGTCTGGCCGGAGCGTCCGGCGAACCTCTTTGAAGATGCGTCCCAACAGTGCCTCGTAAGCGCCGTCGTCAACCAGTTGACCCGTGGTGCTGTTGACCACGGCTTCGCCGGTCAGTGCCTCGTTGGTGAGCCTTTCGTTCGCGAGGCGAGCCCACGCGCGCAAGGGACCGGACAGTTCTGCGTATTGGACGTCATCGTGATAGGGCGGATCGGTCAGGGCCAGGTGCACGGAGTTGGGCGGCAGGACCATCTGCTCGCTGCTGCCTTCGACAACGCGCACGTCCCAGTCGTTCATGGCCGTTGCCGGTGTGCTGCTGGTGAGCGGGCCTTGGACCAGCAGTTCCCGGCCGGTCTTCCCCTGTAGCCACGTTGCAGATTTGACGAGCAGATTGAGGCGGCGTAGTACGGTTCCGCGTCCGCGGCCCGCACCTCCCCAGACGTTAGGCTCGACGGCGAGGGTCGTGAGGTTGAATCGATGGCCCGCCATCGACTCGAAGCTCTTAAGGTAGAACCGGTCCCATCGAGACAGGTGTCCGGCCATTTCGGCACTGCCGACGACGGCCAATTCCGCCGCGCGGATGACCGCGGGATCTTCTGAACAGCGGCTCGCTAGGTCGAGCAAGCGCTCAAGCATGTGACGCTGCCGGTCCGGATACAGATCCTGCCAGCGCTTGAAGCCATGGCGGGTGAGAACACTTGTCTCCTGGCCAGGTGGAATCGCCCCTAGGTCGTGGACCGGTCGCCACCTACTGGAGTCAGCCTTCTCGCTTTCGGCCTCGGTGGGGATGTCGACCTCGCGGGCGGTCCGACTGGACCGATCGACGAGGACGATATCCCATCCCCAGGTCTTGGCGCGATCGGCAAGGCGGTCAGTCTTACCGCATTCGCAGGTAATCGTCCGCATCGGCGTGTAGACGGCTGTCGGCTCGACCAGGACGTGGCAGGTTGGGCAGCGTCGACGTTTGTCAGACTTGGCCGAAAAAAGGTGGCCGCGCCGACACGCCATCCACGCTTGGGGGTTTCCGCTCTCTTTGCGGACACGCAGCGACACGAGTGCGTGTGGGAACATGCGCGCACGCCGACCGCAGCCGGTACATTCACCGGTTGCCACTCGGATCGTGTGGGAGACGACGCCTCTGGTGCCGTCGGTGAGCGTCGTGCCGTAGGCGGTTTCGACCTCGGTGTGGATCCACTGCTCGATCGTCGACGCCGCCTCACGGAGCTTGTCGGGTGCGGGAAGGCCGAGCATGGCGGTGAGTCCGGCGGCTGGCCAAGGGTTGAGATCCTGGGCGTAGACCTGATGGCCCCTCGCGACGGCTGCGAGGGGTATGACACCGCCTCCAGCGAACATGTCAGCCACGAGGAGCCGACCAGGTGTCATCGCGTTGAACGCGTCGATCACCGCACCGTTGACGGCGCTGGTCCTTCGTGCCCACCAACGGTAGGTGCTGATTGGCGGGAGGTGGATCTCCCGGTTGCGGCTCTCGGCTCGAGCTTCCGCACTGACCTGCAGGTAGTCGAGGTCGCCGAGGGGACTGCGAAGTGGCTCGTGCTGCGGGGACGACGGGACCGACGGTGGCAGGTCGGTCGTTGGGGCCGTCATCGCAGTCATAGTTATCCTATAGTCGCTCACTGAACTGTCGAGGCGTTCGTGTCACGTATGCGCGGAGGTGCGTGTCGTACACCCGAACGACCGATCATGTTACGGCGCTGTTTGCCGGATCGGGAGTCGACCTGCCGGACTGCCGGTTCAGCCTAGTTCGTCTGGCTTTCTAAGCGGGAGACCGGGACGTAGACACTGGGCACTGATCGTGATCCGACATGACGCCCAGCGGCCTCGGAGCCGGCCTTCGTCGAGTGGCGGGTCCGCAGGTAGAGCCGCGGCGAAATCGCTGTGGGTGAGCCATCCGGCGACCTGCATGACCGCTCCGTTGATGGTGGGATCGTGCTCCCGCCGGGTGACCACCAGCGACCAGCGCGGATCGCGTTCGGCCACGGTGGCCTCGTTGCGGCTGATGAAGAACTCCACCCAGCCTGGTGGCGCCGAGGTCGCTTTGACCTCGATCCGGTGACGCTGGCCGGTGGCATCGGGGCTGGCGACGTCGTAGCCCAAGGTGTCGTCGATCAGGCTGACCTGGGCCACATCGGGCAGCATGTGCTGCATGCCGGCGCTGCGCAAATGGGTCCGACATGCCTCGAGCACCGCCTGCTCGCCCTCGTCCCCGAACTCCTGCAGCACTTGGAGGTCGACTTTCCGGGCGGCGGCCAGCAGCCACGCGTCGCGTTCGCGCACGTCTTCGAAGGTCGAGGCTAGCGCCGTGGCCACGTCGTACGGCACGAGTTCCCAGCGGACCTCGTCGGTCGTCGCCATCTGTGCCAGCCACACCTCGCGTTGCTCGGTCAGGATCTTGAAGAGCAATGCCTCAACGAATGTGTCCACCGGCAATCGCGCCATGGTCAGTAGGTCTTCGGACGGGACGACGAGGTGTTGCCGTGTCGCGAGTAGGCCAGCGCGGGCGAGCAGACGTTCGCCCTCGGCGAGGCTGCGGTGATCGTGCAGCGCACCGGTCGGGAGGCTCCGGTAACTCCGATCGAGGGCGTGCCGAGGCTCCCCGTCAGGCTTGAGTAGCCGGGCAACGTAAAAGGCTGCCTGGAGATGGCGGTGATTCGGATGGAATGGCAGCGGCTCGGGCAACACCGTTGTTCACTGGTCCTGGCCGTAGATGTGGGCAAGCAGCGCAGCCATATCCGCATCGGTCTCGATCGGCGGTCCGTAGTCTTCGTCATCGGGCAGGGACATCCGTACGAGCTCCTTGTCGTCCAAGGCGCGGGCAAGGTTCGTGGCCTTGTCCCGGATACGGGTGTCGACGACCTGATCGACGGTGTCATCCGTCATCATGAAAAGTAGCGTCGTGCGCTGTTCAGGGTCCATCCCGAGCCGGTGGATGCGATCGATGCTCTGCAGGTAGTGCCCAGCGTTGAAGGTCCTGTCGAAGTAGACAGCGTCATGACAGTCGTGGTGGAGGCTGACGCCCTCGCTCATCGCCGCCGGGTTGGCCAGCAGTACCTTGCAGTCATCGTCCTTCCGGAAGCGGCGCAGTTCCGATTCTCGGGTGATCGTTGCGCTGGGCGCACTGGTGATCGACGGAACTCCGCCGTGGATCATGGCCGGCTGGTATTCCGCCAGCCACCGTCTCAGCCCTTCGAGGTTCGAGACGAAGTTCGACCACACCAGCGTCTTGCGAGGACCAGCTGGATCAGCGACGTTCTGCGCGATGATCTCCCGCAATCGGGTGAACTTCGGTGGTGTCTCATAACGGCCGTAGCCGACGATCATCTCCCACAACCGGCTGCCGGGCTCGACGGGCAACGGTGGATGGGCGAATTCACCGGGCAGGTCGCGTGAGCCGACGGCGAGGAGTTGGGGATTGCTCGCCGCCTCGAGCAGGTACATGACGATCGTGCCCATGCGCGCCAGTTCGACTCGGTCGTTCATCGACACGCGCAGCATACCGGCGTAGCGATCGCGGAGGCTCGAATAGATCTCGCGCTGTAGCCCAGTGAGTGGGACGACGACCGGCCGCAGGGAAGGCGCAGGAAGCTCCAGTTCCTTCTTCGTCGTACGCACGAAGAGCGGCTCGATAGCCCGGTTGATTGCGTGGAGCGCATCCGGCTGAGGCTTCGTCGTCAACGCCTCGGCCGGGAGGATCCGTCGTGCCTGCCCCGGCCACAGAAACTCGTACAGGGCGACAAAATCCTGCACCGATTGCGGGGCAGGCGTACCCGTCAGAATGTCTCGCCGCGAGGCGGAAAACGCAAGGTCGAGGCACGCGCTGCCATGTTGGCCGACACGGCCCGCCTTCATCCGGTGCGCCTCATCGAGCAGCACCAGCGTCCGCCGTCTGCGGACCCACTTCGTGAGCCCGCTGAGGTTCGCCGCCAGGCGGTGATAGTTGACCAGCAGGATCTCGGCGTCCTGGCTGCCCGGCGTCCCGAACACCTTGACGACCGGTGCCATCCCCGGCTTGAAGCACTCTTCGACCTCGGTCTGCCACGCGTCGAACGCCGACAGCGGCGCAACGACTAGGAGCTGGTCGACCTTCCCAGCGTGGTGCTCCGCCTCATAGACGGCGTAAGCCACGGTTGTCTTGCCAGCGCCGGGTACCGAGAAGTTTGCGCCGTGCGCCAGCCCGAGCAGTTTGGCAGCATCGCGAAGCTGGAACGGCTTGAGCGGCCTGGCGAAACGGCTGCCATCGAGCCGGCGCTGCACGTCGTCGGCCGTCATCGGTGTGCTGGCCTGACGGCGTGCGTGTTCCAGCTGTCGGCGTTCAAGCTTGATCGTCGTGATAATCGCTTCGGCGGCTGGCTTCCAGGCGATGTCGACGTTGTAGCGGTTACAGGCCGGGCCTAGCCAGCCGATATTCTCGCGGAACCGTTCGAGCGGCACCCGGACGGAGCGCGCCGGGTCGCCGTCGTAGCCCCACTCGACACGCAACTGGCCCCAGAACACGTCAGGGACGGCACCGACCTTCTGGGCGAGGACCACATTCGCCGTGGGGTCAAAGTCAAGCGAGATGGCCGGGCCGTCGGTCACAGTCGATCCTCTGCGGCGGCGAACCCGCGCTCGGCCAGGTAGTGCAACAGTTCGTCGTGCGAGCGCAGATACGCTTCGAGGGCCTGCTCAAGCGCTGCCGGATTCGGCCGGTCGCCGTCGTCCTCCAACTCGTCGTACGCCCGGCGCACACGGTCACATGCGGCACCAGCAGCGTTCAGCTGTCGCCGTGGAATGTCGAGGGCGTCCTGGCCCTGATCGTCCTGCGCCTTGCTGTCCGCCGCCGTTTGCATCGCGGCCTTGACCGCGTCGAAAAATGTGTTCTTCGGCAAGATCGTCATGCCGTCGTCGGTCGGCACCTCGACCTCGGCATCCCAGTCCGTGTCACCGTCGACCTTGCCGTGCCGGACGAGCACGTCGAACAGCGGCTGAAGAGTGACCTCGCCGAGTTGATCAACAGGCGAATCCTCGTCGAGATCGTCGAGGATGGAAAGCCCGCCCAGGTCCGCGCGGGGCGTCTCCTTTCGTCCGATGGCCAGGGCTCTTGCGGCTGGCCGCAAGTTCGGTTCTTCCTCCATCGCCTGGAGTACATAGCTATCCAGGTACGACTCATCGATTTGCCGGACCCGCCGGTAGTCCATCCCGGCGAGGAGGCCGACGAGTTTCGCTTGTTTGACGCGGCGCGCTGCATCAGGGGTTTTGCGCGCGGCCATCCTGCGGTAGGACTCATCGATCTCGATCAGATTCTGTCGGTCGTCGTCGAAGTCCGGCCAGCGCAGCGCTCCACCGCTTGCGGTGATCAGTTCCTCGATGATCTGCCGAAGCCGGTCCTCGACCTCTACTTCCTCGGCGGCTGCGCGCCGATCCTTCGGCGATGTCGGATCGTAGTGCGGCTTCATCTGCACGCCGATCTCCTCCGGTTTCAGTCCGGAGTCGAGTAAGTCCTTGATGAACAGCAACTGATTCGTGAACGAGTACGGCTGCTGGTAGTTCCGCCGCATCTGGAAGTTGAACTCGAGCTGCATGATCTCGGTGCTGTCGGCGTTCTCCGGCAGAACCTGTACCTTAATGAATGCGAAGGCCCTCTCGTGCGGAAGCTCTTCATACAGGTCTCGCAGCGCGACCGCCCTGGTGTTCGCGTTGACCAGCACTCCCTCGTGGGTGATGAGCCCTGGCTCCTGTTGCTTCTGGTGTCGCATGGTCGCCTTGACCTCGGCGTAGCCGCTGGTCTGCCGAATGAGCTCGGCTAGTAGTCGCTGCGCCTCGTCGCTGTGCGGGTTGGTCTCGATGATGGTGCCGGCAGCTCCGAGGCTGTCGACCTGGGCGCGTACGCGGTGCGTGCGGTGGTTAAGCAGGACGTCACCTACCGGGATGGTGACCACGGGCAGCATGATGTGCTCGCCGCGCCATTCGAACGGTCTGCGTTCGTTCTGTTCGGTGACGGCTGCCTTGGCTGCCGCGATGATCTCGCGCCGGGCGTGCTGGGTCAGCGAACTCATGGGCGGGCCTCTCGTGGATCGTCAGCTGGCTCGGCGGGCTGTGCGCCGCCATTCTGCCCGGCCGGTATGACACCTTCGCCCTGCGTCACCATCGCGCTGAGCGCGTCCGCCAGCTCGCGGACTGTCCGCTCCGTGTAGATTCGCCCGGAAAAGGGGCGGGCAAGCTCGGCGGTGGTGTTCCGCTCCGCCCATCCCGGCCCTACCAACACCACACTGCAGGCAATGCCGAGGCGTGCCGGAAGCGTGCTCAACCTCGCTCCACTCTTCCTTGCTGTTCCGCCGTCCCGTGCGACCGAGACGGCGACCGCGTGCGTCAGCGTCGACGTAGTTACCAGGACTGCG
Organism: Planosporangium spinosum; assembly: GCF_049999945.1. Taxonomy (NCBI): domain Bacteria; kingdom Bacillati; phylum Actinomycetota; class Actinomycetes; order Micromonosporales; family Micromonosporaceae; genus Planosporangium; species Planosporangium spinosum. The sequence continues at coordinate 66,105 of NZ_JBLYUB010000013.1, forward strand.
AGTTGTCCGCCCTCGTTTCGTCCATCTTCTGCAGCAGCAGCCGGGTTGGCTCCCACTCGCGTCAACAACTCACGTGATGCCGCGTTCATCGCAAGCCGGTGATATGGCACCGCCCGCTCGTCAAGCAGCTCGCACAGGGACGTCGTTACCGCAGCCTGTACCTTCTTGCCCGTGCTGCTCCTGTGGGCGACCCATGCACTGCCGACTGCTCGCTGGGTCAGCAGAAGCTCATACGGGACGCCGTTGACTCGCATTTCCTCAACCAGCGCCCATCCGCGCTGCCGCCCAGGCTCGTCGTCGATGTCAGGCAGCAGGTGTTCAACCGGCCGGGCCGGTTGGGCAGTCGGACTACTCGCCGTCACCCGGCCGGTGATAACCGCGTCGATGACGTCGAACACCGCCTTCAGTTGGTCGTTCTTCCACTTGCCACGTAGGTCGGTGGGAACCGACGCATCGCGAACTCTGGCGCGCAGATCGCGGTAGGACAGGCCCGCTGCTGCACAGAGTGCGGTCACGACGTTGCGGTCGTCCTGTTGAGCAGCAATGACAGCGGCCAAGGTCACGCTCGCCAGGCTCCGAGTCGCAGTCCTGGCGGCCAGCGCGTCGAGGGCCGCCCTGTACTGCGCCGGCCGCAACACCTCATCCAGTGCGAGAAGCTCCTGGCTCGGATCCAGCTCCGACACCACCTCGGCCCGGCAGACCTGCCGGATCACCCGGCTAGCCAGCCCTTGGACATCGGCCGCCGCCTGATCCTCGATCGTCAGTAACGAGGCCAACAGGTCCGGCAGATCGATAGGCCGAGCGACCGCCCGCTCCTCGCTGAGCCACGCCAGCGCATCCTTGGTCGACGTTCTCCGGGTGACTTGCCTGACGTACGCCTCGGCGTCTTGCAGCTCCAACCTTGATCCTTCCGAACGCACGAGACGAACACCAGGTAGCCGACCCACCATGCACCGTGATCGCCGACGATGGTCGACATGGCGGCCGACCTTCCGATTCTGCCGCACGACGATGAATACGTCTCCCACCGAAAGGTGGACCGCATCCGATCAGCAGCACATCCTGACGAAGCAGGGGCATAGCGGCCGACAGTGTCGACCTGCCATCTATCAGAAACCCGACTCGAACACCACCATTGCTATTCACGGCATGTCGATTAGGTCGACATGCCTTATCCTGGCCGGCTGCCCTCGCTCCTGGAAGGAAACGTGCGGGATGCTGATCAAGTCCCTCGAAGAACTTCAGCGCGCCGACGAACGCACCCTGCGGTTCCTTCCCGGCGGGCTCGGACTCGGCCTGTAGCTACGCCCCAAGGGCGCCGCGGAGGGCTCCGTTGCGTTGGGCGTTGGCATGATCGAGGCAGGCTTGAGCGGTGAAGCTGTCGAGCCGTCCTCGCCCGTGGCTGCCTTCGAAGTCGGCGTTCGCTGGCTTCCGGTTCCCAGCCGAGGTGATCGTCGTCGCGGTGCGGTGGTATCTACGGTTCGATTTGTCCTATCGCGACGTTGAGGAGCTACTGGTCGAGCGCGGTGTGGAGGTCGACCACGTCACCGTGTACCGGTGGGTGCAGCGGTTCACCCCGCTGCTGGCCGACGCCGCCCGGTTCGCCCGCCATTCACCGGGCGACAGGTGGTTCGTCGACGAGACCTACGTGAAGGTCAACGGAGTCTGGCGCTACGTCTACCGGGCGGTCGACCAGTACGGGCAGATCATCGACGTGCTGGTGTCGGCTTGCCGCGACGCCGACGCGGCACGCAGGTTCTTCCGACGAGCGCTCTCGGCGTTGAAGGTGATACCCAGTGAGGTGGTCACCGACGACGCCGCGGTCTACCCCGGCGTGCTCGACGAGCTGATCCCGCAGGCGTGGCATCACGTCGAGCAGTACGCCAATAATTCGATCGAGGCTGGCCACGGTCGGCTCAAACACCGGCTGAGACCGATGCGCGGACTACGAACGGACGAGACAGCACACGTGATCATCGCCGCGCACGCCTTCATGCAGAACCTTCGACGTGGACACTACGAACTCGGTATCGACGCCCCGCCCGCTCTGCGGGTCGCTACGGCGTTCAGTGGACTCGCCCGAACCATCTGACCTCGAGCCCACGCCCAAGTTAAACGCGTCCGCCGATCCCACAACGCAACGGTGCCCTGCGGATCACCCCGCAGACGGTGCTGCGCAGCTACATCGACGAGGGCTGGGGGCGGGCCACCGCGACGGCGATGATGGCCGATGTACAGCAACGTGCAGCGCCCACCGGGCCGCCGGAGCATCTCGCGGTGCGGGTCGCCGCCCGGCTGCTCGCCGGGCTCGGCCAGGCGGTCATCTACGCCGCGATCAACGGCGACCAGCAGCGGCCCCAGCCCGTGCTGGACCTCCGCCGGGCCAGCGAAGCCGTGTCCGGTCTCAGGCTGGCCATCCGCGACTCTCCGCCCGGCACATCGTTCGTCATCGTCGGCGCCGACGTCGCCGCCTGGTCCCACGAGACCCTGGAGGTCCTGCGCGACCAACTCCAGGACGGCGCGTGGACGTTCTGCCCGTGCGGCGAACAACACGGCCAGGACAACACCGACGCCGGCGTCCTCGCCGCCGTGAATGCCGACCTGCTGCACCTGCCCGCCACCACAACGTCGCCCTCGGGTCGGGAAACCTGAACGGCGGCCCGGGAGCTGCGACGGAACCCGCCAGACCGGTCGGAACCGCTGTCAGTCGTCGGGTTCGAGGAACCCGAACCCGGATGCCAGGTACCGCAGTGTGTGCTTGACGTGGTCATCGACCTCGGCGACGGTGAGGTCCAACGGCGTGGTCACCGTCGCCGACATCCACGGCCCGAGTTGCTCGGGTGGGCTACCCCAGTCGGCGAGATCGAGCATGTCGAGCAGCCTGACGACCCGTCCGCCAGGCGGCGACGCCCACGGCCGTTCGGTACTCAGGTGCACTTCAACGCGGCTCGGCCCGGCTGGTGTGACGGCGTCGGGATGTGGGGTGGCGGCGAGCGGCAGCGACCGGGACGCGGCCAGCCACGCGGCGGCCAGGTAGCGGTGCAGCCAGGCCGTGTCCAGCCGATGACCCGGGTCGACCGGCGGGGCATCCGGGCCGGTGGCGTGCTCGGGCAAGGCGGTGAAGTCGATGCGCAGGTCGACGATGCTCACGACGGTGTCACGCAGCCCGTCGGGCAGCTGAAACCGCGCCCACACTCCGAGCGCCGGACGGCCTTCGGTGCCGGGTACCAGCCGCCGGTAGCTGGCGAAGCGGCGGTCGTTGTAGCCCTCGGCCTCGGGGGTCCGTTCCCAGTCACCGACGACGTCAAGCCCGAACCGGGCGGCGAGCGCGGCGATGACCTCGTTGAGCGGTCCTTCGCGCAGCGCGGCGCCTAGGCGCCGCCGTCCGTCGCCGTCGATCGCGAACGCTGCGATGTCGGCCCAGCGCATGGTGGCGGCGCAGCGCAGCCGCAGGTCCATCGTGTCGCCGCCGGCGGTGTGCCAGTCGCGGGTCATGCCGACGTCGAAACTGGACGCCAGCTGCGGCTTCCACCGCCAGCCGCCGACGTCACGGACCAGGCGGCCGGCCTTCCAGTCACCGCCATCGAGGAGCACCTCGTCCGTGTCGGTGGACAGCAGCGGCGCAGTGTCGGCGGTGACGACCGGGTAGCCCACCGCGGCCAGCTGCCCGGCGCCGCCAGCGGCGCGGATGGTGTCCCACAGCTCGGCGGTGACCGCGACCGCCGGCTGGCCGAGCCCGGCGCAGATCACCGCCTCGCTGCCGACCGGTCCGTCAGCTGTCGCGCTGGATGGGGCGGTGAAGTGCTGGACCCAGCCCGGTCCGTCGTCGTACACCTCGCTGCTCGGCTCGCCGAGTACGGCCGCGCCACCGGCGGCGCGGTGCGCAGCCTCGAACGCCCGCCGGCAGCCAGGCTGGCCCTGGCCAATCGTGAACCGGCCGCCGGTCAGGGCGGTGTGGACCTCATCGAGCGTGCCGATCGCCTTGACCAGCACCTGGCCCGGCGTGATGAACTCGGCGAAGCGTTCCGCGACGTCAGGGTAGGCGTCGAGGAGCGCGGAGAGCTTGTTGGCGTCCCACAGATCCCAACCCTTCAGGCCGAGCCGGTCGGCGTAGCCGGCGAGCAGGGTCCGGACCCGGTCGATGCCGCCGCGTCGCGCGACGCTGGTCAGCCGCACGTTCGTCACGACGATCAGGTACTGCGGGGTCCGGCCATCGCTGACCCGCTTGCGGGCGGGGTCGGCCCAGAGGTCCAGCTCGCGGGTGATGGTGCGGCTCAGCCAATCAGTGTCGTTGCGCCCCAGGTCGTGCTGGCGACACTTGGCCTGCAGCACGCCGTAGCCGTCCCAGCCGTCGCTGCTGGTCGGGTACGGCACCGGGCCGTCGAACGCGGCCTCCCGACCGCCGTCCGGCCCGGGACCGAATACCTGCAGGCCAGGCCCGAGCACATGCACCGCCAACGCCCGGCAGAGGTCCTCGAATCGCCGCTCGTCGAGCCGGGTCAGGTCGTATGCCACCGCACCATCATCCGGCACAGGTGCGGCAGCTCCTGCGGCGACGCGGGTAGCACCGCGCTGCAGGCAAGCGCGCCACTGACAGCCGCCGCATGAGCGGCCGAAGACCTTCCTCGTAGGTGGGGGGACTTATCGGTGGGCGGCGCTTCACCGGATCGGGTGAACACCGGCTCGGGCCGACGGCGTCCGCACGTTGCTGTCGATGGGCCGAGCGGCGGCGCTCATGGCGGTGCGCTGCGGGAATGCCGGTGGCGCCAGCGACGGGTTGGAGGTGTCCGCGCCAGAAAGTCAGCGGCGGCACCCGGGGTAAGTGCGGCAAGATAGAGCGGCTCTAGGCGGACCACACACACGTCCTGTTGAGCGAGGCAATACACCGGCCGAGCTGCGATCGGAACAACTCGACCGATCCGACAGAGAGCATCAGTTCGAGAGGTGGAGGGCGTCGTGCGCGCACTCAGGGTTCGCTTGCAGCGATTCCGTGGCTTCGCTGACCTGGAGCTGTTCCCGGCCGAGCACGCCGTGGTGGTCGGTGAACCGAGGGCCGGTCGCACCGACCTGATCACTGCGTTGCGTCGGGTGCTCGACCCGCGTAGCACCAACGCCCGCCCCAACCTGCTCGACGTGCACCGACCGGTCCCGATGCTGGACGCGGAGGATGAGCTGACCGAGGTCGAGGTCACGTTGGTCGAGCTCGACGAGGCGGTTGCGCAGGAGCTCGACGACCGGCTGGAGCTGGTCGATCCGGATACCGGTCTGCCTGCGGAGGAGACCCGTGCCGCCGAGGCGGTCATGGGGCTACGGTTGTGCTACCGGCTGCGCGTTGACCAGGCCAGCGAGACCGCCGAGCACTGGGTGGAGTACCCGAAGACCGGCCTGCGGGCACCTCGCCCCGAGCGGGACCTCGTTGCGGCGATCGTGCTGGACCGGCGTGCTCCGCTGCAACTGCGCCCGGAGGGGACGTTCCGGCGCTTGGCCTTCGACGCCGACGAGCCGGACCTACTCGCGGCGCTGGCGGCGTTGAACACGGATCTGGCCGACGCGACCGACCGGCTGACCGGCAGCACCAGCATCCGCAAGACGATCGAGGAGGTCCTCGGTGCCGGCGCGGCACAGCTGCTGCAGATGACCGGCACCGGCCCGGCCGACGACATCGGCTTCGCCGCCGATGACGGCTCCGTCTCGGCGATTCTGCGGGCTCTACAACCCACGCTGGCCCTCGATGCCGCCGGCCCACTGCCGCTCACGGCGCACGGTTCCACCACAACTGGGGTGCTGGCCACTGCCGAGGCGGTGGTATCCGCGTCGGCACCTGGCGCGATTGTGCTCGCTGACGACTTCGGCGATGACCTTGACGCGGCTTCTGCGGAGTATCTGGCCTGCTTGCTGCGGCGCAAGGCCGGGCAGGTGTGGCTGTCCACCCGCCGCCCGGACGTGGTTCGGGCCTTTACACCTGAGGAGATGATCCGGCTCACCCGCAGCCACGGTCACCGTCAGGTCCATCAGCTGGCGCCCACCACTGACCGCAAGGAACGCTCGGCCCGCCGCCAACTGCACCTGCTGTTGCTACCGGCGATGACTGCCCGCACCGTGGCGCTGCTGGAAGGCGCGCACGACTTGGACGGCTACACCGCCGTCGCCGACCAGCGGCTGCGTCGGTTTGGCGTGGCACCGCCGGCCGCGTCCGGTGTGCGGATGGTCGCCCCGGCCAACGGCGACGGTGGCAAGGATGAACTGCCCAAGTTGGCCCGCCTCGCCAGTGACCTCGGCTTCCACGTGCGGGTGGTGCTCGACAACGACAAGCCCGGCGCCGACGCCGCCCTCATCGCCGAACTCACCGGGGTGGTCGAGCAGGTTATCCAGCTGCCCGAACGCACCTCGGTAGAACGGGCACTGACCCACGCCGTCGAACCGGCCCGGCTGCGGACATCGCTGCGCCAGCTCGTTGACGACTACGACTTGACCGGCGTCGACGTTGACACGATCGATGACAAGGATCTCGAAGGCAAGATCATCAAGCAGTTGAAGCAGAAGGGTGGGCTGCACCAGCCGTTCGTGGAGGCGCTGCCGCCAGGTCAGCTTCCGCAACTGGCCAGGAAGGTCCTCAGCACGCTGTGTAAGCCGGTCGGCGAGGTCAACCTGGTGGAGATGAAGCTGCCGTGACCTATCAGCCTGACCCGACGCAGCGGCAGGTAATCGACGCCGACGATCCCGTCCTGCTGGTGTGCGGCGGTGCCGGCACCGGCAAGACCACAACGGCCGCGGCAGCTGTCCGAGCGCACCTGCAACGCATCGACGACCACTACGCCGCCACGGCCGTCCCGCGCCGGCGCACCCGTCCGCCGGCGGCTCGGGCGCTGTTCCTGTCGTTCTCCCGTTCGTCGGTGGCGCAGATCCTCGACCGCACCGCCGAGGTCCTCGGCCCGTACCAGTCGCGAGTGGAGATCACCACCTTCCACGCCTTCGCTTGGCGCCTGCTCATTCGCTGGGGTGGGGTCGTCGGGCTGGCCGAACCGAGGATGCTCAGCGAGACCGAAGCCAAGCTGTTCCGCGTCCGCGACACGATCCGCTACCGGGACATGCTGCCCCGCGCGCTGCAGCTGTGCGCTGTGCCGGCCGTCCGCGAACACCTCCAGGCCCGCTGGTCGATCATCGTCTGCGACGAGTTCCAGGACACTGATGACCGGCAGTTCGGCCTGTTGACCGCCATCCGCGGCAACGCCCGGCTGCTGCTGCTCGGCGACCCCAACCAGTGCATCTACAGCGATCTGCCCGACGCCGTCGGCGTGGGGCCGGAACGGCTCGACACCACCCTCGACCTGCCCGGTGCGCGGCGCATCGACCTACCCGACGTGTCCCACCGCGACCCCAGCAACATCCTGCCGGCCGCGGCAGCCGCGATCCGCCGCCGCGAGTTCGACCATGACGCCGTCACCGCCGCCTTGGACACCGGACGACTGCACATCCGCGCGGGCCTGCCGACCGACCGCGAGGCGGAGGTCGTCGCTGACGTCGTGCAGCAGCTGCGGGCCGAAGGTCACACCGTCGGGGTGTTCAGCCATCACATCGACGCCACCACCGGCCTGTCCGACCAGCTCACCGGACTCGACATCGCTCACGAGACCATCGGCCTGCCAGAATGCCTCGGCTCCGCCCTTGACGCGCAGCACGCTATGGTCCAGTTCGCAGGCGGTGTCGCCTCCTGGCGGCGGGTGCTGCAGCGTCTCGCAGTCTTCGTGACCAGCTCGGTGCGTGGCAAACAGGTCCCGGACCTGGCTCGGATGCTCCTCGGCCAGCTCCCCGTGCCCACGACCCTTGAGCGGCGTCTGAACGACCTCCGCCAACACTTGCACGGTGCTGAGCCGTCCGCCGCTGTGGCCCTCGCCGCCGAGGCGCACGACACTCTTGGGCTGTCCCGCGGCGGCCGTCACTGGCAACGCGCCGCTCAGCTGCTGCAGCCGCAAGTCGTACGTCACCTACGTTGGCACAGCGACCCGGCCGAGGCGTTGGAAGCCCTCGACGCCGCCATCGCCGCGTACCGCACCGACCTGTTCACCTATGCCACCGGTGAGCCGGCCGCACCGGTGCAGCTCATGGGCCTGTACCAGACCAAGGGACGGGAAGCCGACGCCACCGTCGTCGTCCTGCGCAGCAACGACTTCTACGGACCGGAACGCCACGAGCCCTTCGAAACCGGCTCCCGCCTGCTGTACGTGGTGCTGACCCGCGCCCGCCACAAGACCATCGTGCTGCTCTTCGGCGACGACCCAAAGCCGCTCGTGGCCCCACTGGTCAAGTTGGCCCGCTGAGCCGCGTCCACGCCCACCGATCGAGCGAAACCGGTCCGGCTGGATTGCCCGACCAGACCGGCTCGACCAGTGGGCTGGCGTCACTCATTCGGGATCCCTCGTTCGTATCGAAGATGACCGCCGTTCGCTTCTGCCCGGTCAACGATGCCGCGACACGTCGGCAAAACCGATCGCATCAACTGCTGCGAGCGCCGGACGTCTGCTCGGGACTGTCCGATCAAGGGCTCTGGCACACATTCGGTGGTCACGATGAGCGACGGTCGTTCGCGTAGGGTAATCCAGATAGGCGTCTAGTTCGGACAGTTTTTCCGCAGTTGGCGAAGCTCTTCGTTGAGCAGGTGGTCGATGACGGTGGCCGGCTGGTGATCCGGGCACGGACAGCTGCAGCGCCAGTGCCGTGCCCCGATTGCGGCGAGCCGGCGGCCCGGGTTCACGGCTACCACCTGCGGCGGCTGGCGGATCTACCGATTGCCGGCCGGGGGCTGCAGCTGGTAGTGCGGGTGCGGCGGCTGCGTTGCCAGACCCGTGGCTGTCGGCGGTGGACGTTCCGAGAGCAGCTGCCCGGCCTGGCCGTCCGGTACGCGCGGCGGACCGGCAGTCTCGCGGCTCTGGTGGCTGACGTGGCCGTCGCCGGTCGCGCGGGCGCGGCGCTGCTTGGCCCGCCCCGCACCGCGACCACCTCGACGAACTGCTCGCCACCTGCCCTACCTGGCGGTACTGGCCGCGCGGATCCGCGACTTCGCCCGACTGCTGACCAAGCGTGGCGGACAGGATCTCGACGACTGGCTGGCCGCCGTTGACGCCGACGACCTGCCCGCCCTCCACAGCTTCACCCGCGGCCTGCGCAAGGATCTACCCGCCGTGACCGCCGGCCTGACCCTGCCCTACAGCAACGGGCCGATCGAGGGCGCGAACACGAAGGTCAAGCTGCTGAAACGGCAGATGTACGGCCGCGCGGGCTTCGCGTTCCTATGCCAGCGCATTCTGCTTGCGTAGGAAACGCTGTGTGACCACCGAATGTGTGCCAGAGCCCGAAACCGGCTCTCACGCCCGGTACCTGCTTCTAGCGGGTGCCGGGCTTGCTTGTTTCAACCCCATTTTCCGGCTGCATCGGCCGAGCTTTCGCCAAGGAGTCCCTTGTGTCTATCGCCCAGTCCAACCCTTACCGTGGCCTACCCCGTCCCGCAGCCCCGCGGCAGCACGTTAACGCCCCTACCTCGAGCGCGTCGCTGCCTTTTGGGGAGGGCGGCCAGCTGCTGTTCACGCCGGCAGAGGCCGCCGCGCAGCTGCGCATCCGCGAGTCGTGGCTGCGGCGGAAGGCCGCTGCCCGCCAGGTCCCGTGCACGTTCCTCGGCAAGCACCTGCGGTTCTCCGGCGCCGACCTGACCGCGATCGTCGCCCAGCACGGCCAGGCCCCGACCGGCCGCCGACCGCGACGTCGCGGATCCCGGCCCACCGTCCGGGATCGCGACTTGCCCACCGGGCCGATGCCAAGCGTGGATCCACCCGACCGCGATGACCACAACCGCGACGAGGGGAGCAGCGCATGGCATGGGTAGAGCGGCGCAGCAGCGCGTTTCGGGTCCGGCTGCGGCTGCCGGACGGCACCGTGATCACCGACTCGGTGTACGAGAAGAAAATCGAGGCGCAGCTACGCGCTCAGGAGATCGACATCGAACTGGCCCGCGAGACGTTCGTCGACCCGCGCGACGGCCGGATCAGCCTGGCCGAGTGGGTCGAGCTGTGGGCGGCCAGCCACCAGGCCGGACCAGCCACGTGGTCGGCCTATCGCAGTCACCTGCGGCTGCACATCCTGCCCAGACTCGGCCGGCTGCAGCTGGTGGCGATCCGCCGCCACCACGTCAAGACGCTCGTGCTCGAGCTGCGCAAGAGGCTGGCGCCACGCTCGACCGCCGACGTGGTCACCGTGCTATCCATGGTGCTGCAGGAAGCGGTCGAGGACCGCCGGATCCCGTTCAACCCTTGCCGCGGGGTACGGGTGACCACCACTGGCCGCCCCGAGCGCCCGCACGCCAGCACCGAGCAGGTCGCCGCGATCGCGGCCCGGATGCGCCGACCGATCGACGCACTCATGGTCGTTACGGCTGCCTACACCGGCATGCGCTGGGGCGAACTCGCCGGGCTGGACCGCGCCAATGTCGACCTCGATACCGGCGTCATCTCCGTGCACCCCGAGGTGGGTGCGCTGCACGAGGTCGGCAGCAGCCTGTTCCTCGGCCCGCCCAAGACCGCCGACTCGGTCCGCGACATCGACCTGCCGCCATTTCTGGTCGACCGGCTCCGCGCCAGCCTGACCAGCCACGACCATCCGATGGTGTTCCCCGGCGCCCGGGGCGGCTTCCAACGCCGTTCCAACTTCAACCGCCGTGCCTGGACCCCGGCGGTGGCCGGCGACCCCGTCGCCGGCGCCCCGCCGATCCTGGCCGGCATGCACTTCCATGACCTTCGGCACACCCACAAGACCTGGCTGATCGAGGACGGCATTCCCGAGATCGTCCAGGCCCGCCGGCTGGGCCACCGCCTCGGCGGGGTCCGCGGCATCTACAGCCATGTGACTCCGCTCATGCGCCAGCATCTGGTCGAGGCGCTGCAGCGCCGGTGGGAATCCCTCCAGCCAGCCGCGTCGGCCGCCGACGAAGGCATGGCTGCCACAGCGGGGGAGCGGTCGGCGGACTGACGGCCACGGCTCGCAAGACTCGGGCGGGGATTGATCGCCGGGGTCCGCCCGCACGCTCCACACACGAGCGCAGGATGATCATGTGCTCCCCGTTTGCTCCCAACGTAATGAGCACTACGGGAAACGCCCGTTACCGTGGCTTCGGTAACGGGCGTTTGACCTGCGTAAACGCTGGTGGGCGATACTGGGATCGAACCAGTGACCTCTTCGGTGTGAACGAAGCGCTCTCCCGCTGAGCTAATCGCCCGGGCGAGGTAGAACTGTACCTGATCCCTCCGGTGGTCCGCATTCCCGGGGTCCGCGTGTCGGGCCGCCGGGCTGGAACGGCTGGCCAGGCGCGGTCAGCCCGCCGGGTCGAGGCTCCTACCGGCGGCCAGCCCGACCATGAGCTTGATCGGGTCGACGTCGAGGCCGTGCTTGATCGACAGCCACAGGGTTGCGCCGACGACCGCGGCCAGGGCCAGCAGCAGGAGTCCCCGTACCAGCCAGGACTGGTCGCGCTGCCAGGTATTCCAGCGGCGCAGCTGGTCGTTGGTGAACCGCAGCAACTGCTGGGCCCACACGAACTCGACGGCCCAGATGGCGATGCCGGCGAGCACGATCAGCCAGCCGGGGCCGGGGAGTGGGACGAGGGCCAGGCCAAGCGTCACGAGGACGAGCCCGAGCGTGCCGATCATGGTCCGGAACAGCATCCGCCCGCCCGGCAGGGCATGGAACCGGGTGCGGATCAGGCTGACCTTTGAGCCGATTGTCCCCTTGGTGGGAGGTTTACCTGAGGAGGGCCGTTCGTCGGGAAAGCCCTCCGTCATTCCCGTGCTCCCTGTCCGAAAGTACCCGTCACCGCCGGCCTCCGCCGTCCGTTACCAGAGCGAGTCGACGTCTGAACAAGCCCGGCGCCGAGCGGATCTGATTAACACCTGAACCGAACAAGACATCGTACTTCATTCCGTGAATTTCAGGGGTTAAACGGCTTCGCCACATCCCACTACTGGGTGAGATCAGCGTATGACGCGAAGTAACTACAGCGAGCGGCCGACAGGGGAAGTGCGGGGCGGGAACGCTCCGCAACGGTGCCGGGGGGAGTAGGAATGAGTGCCATTCGACCGACCAGTGTCGAGGTGGAGACGTCTTTGAGGTTGGTCGCGCCGGATGCGACCGCGCTGTCCGTTCGGGCCAGCCTGCGCTACGACCCGGAGGACCCGTACGCGGTTCACGTGCTCTTCCACGCCGAGCCCGCGGGTGGCGACCCGGTCGGCTGGTCGTTCGCGCGTGAGCTGCTGGTGACCGGGCTCGATGAGCCGGCCGGCATCGGCGACGTGCGGGTCTGGCCGTGGGCCAGCACCCGGGGCGACTTCGTCGCGCTGGCGCTGTCCTCGCCCGACGGTAACGCCCTGTTCGAGGTGCCGCGCAGCGTCCTCGTCCGGTTCCTGCGCCGCACCTACGTCGCCGTCCCGCGTGGCCGCGAGAGCGAGCACCTCGACGTGGATGCGGCCGTCACCCGGCTGCTGGCCGAGCGCTGACCCCGACGCGACACGATCCGACGCGTCGAGAACGCGTCAGGGTCCGACACGGCAAGATCCAACGCGATCAGAGCCGATACCGCTGATCCGCCCGCGATACGGTACGTGTCGCGGGCGGATCGACGGGTAACCCATCGGGTATGCCCAAGCGATTCGGCAACTACGACCGCGTGGCGGTGGTCACCGGCTCGGACTCCGGGATCGGCGAGGCCATCGCCGTTGCGCTGGCCCATGACGGGTTCGACGTCGGTGTCACCTGGCACACCGACGAGGCGGGCGCGCGTGACACCGCCGAGAAGGTGCGCGCGGCCGGCCGCAAGTGCGAGGTACGCCGGCTGGACCTGACCCGGCTGCCGGACGCCGCGGCCGTGGTCGATGAGCTGGCCGACGCGCTGGGCGGCCTCGGCGTACTGGTCAACTGTGCCGGTACCGGCATCAGTACGAAGGTCGTCGACACCGGCTACGACCAGTGGCGCCAGGTGCTGTCGGTGGACCTCGACGGCCCCTTCCTGTACGCCCAGCGGGCCGCCCGCCGGATGATCGCCGCCGGGCGCGGCGGGCGCATCGTCAACATCACCAGCGTCCACGAGCACGCTCCCCGGGTGGGATCGGGCGCCTACTGCGCGGCCAAGGGCGGCCTCGGGCTGCTGACCAAGGTGATGGCCCAGGAGTTGGGCGCAGATGGGATCACCGTGAACGCCGTCGCGCCGGGCGAGATCGCCACGCCGATGACCGGCAACGAGGACGTCGACCCGTACACCATCGGCCGTCCCGGCGTGCCGGTCGGGCGCCCCGGTGACGCCAACGAGGTCGCCACCGTCGTGGCGATGCTCGCCAGCCCGACCGCCGCCTACGTCACCGGGGCGTCGTACGTCGTCGACGGCGGGATGCTGCTGATGGGCCCGCAGGCCGGCTCGCACCTGCGCGGCGACGACTGGCGTGACGGCTGAGCCGCCGGCGGGATACCGTGCCGGCGTGACCGTACCGGTTCGTACCCGCCGATGAGCGTCGCGAGCGCGATCGCCCGCCGGGTGCTCGGCCTGCCCGCGCCGCGCGCCCGGCGGGTACGCGCCCACCGGCGCCTGCGGGTACCCATGCGCGACGGGGTCGAGCTGATCGCCGACCACTTCGCGCCGGACCTGCCGGCGGCGCCGACCGTCCTGATCCGCACCCCGTACGGTCGCGGATTCACGCTCGGCGTACTCGCTAGAACCATTGCGGGGCAAGGGTTCCACGTGGTGACCCAGTCGTGTCGGGGTACCCACGACTCCGGCGGGGTGTTCGAGCCGATGCGCCACGAGCGCGACGACGGGCTCGACACCGTCGCGTGGCTGCGCCGGCAGCCGTGGTACTCCGGCGAGCTGTGCACGTACGGGCCCAGCTACGTCGGCTTCGTCCAGTGGGCGCTCGCGGCGGAGGCCGGCCCGGACCTCAAGGCGATGGCGACGATCGTGACGGCCGCCGACTTCCGCGAGCCGACGTACGCCGGCGGATCGTTCTCCCTCGACACGGTCCTCACCTGGGCCGCCCTGCTCAGCGCGCAGCGTGGACCGCGGCTGGCCAACTTCGTCGAGCTGCGTCGGGGGCAGCCCCGGCTGCACCGGGGGCTGGCGCACCTGCCGCTGCGTGAGGCCGACCTGGTCGCCACCGGCGAGGAGATCGGCTTCCTGCGCGACTGGCTGTCGGAGCCCGGCGCCGAGTACTGGGGCCACCGGGGCCACGCGATGCGCCGCGCCGACGTCACCGCACCGGTCCTCATGGTCGGCGGCTGGCAGGACATCTTCCTGCCGTGGCAGCTCGACGACTACGCGGCGCTGCGCGACGCCGGGGCGCGGCCGCGGCTGACGATCGGGCCGTGGACGCACGGCAGCTTCGGCCTGGCCCGTCACTCGATCGTCGAGTCGGTCGCCTGGTTCCACGAATTCACCGGCGACGCGGGCGCCGCCGGGGCGGACGGCGACGCGCGTGGCAACGGCCGGGGGCGGCGGCGTGCGGCCCCGGCACGGCCCCGCGAGGCCGTGGTGCGGGTACACCTGGGTGGTGCCGACGAATGGTGGGAGTTCGACGACTGGCCGCCCGCCGGCGCGCGGACCCGGGACTGGTACCTGTGGCCCGACGCGGGGCTGGGGGCGGCTCCGCCCGGACCGGCGGGGCCGCCGACCCGGTTCCGCTACGACCCGGCCGACCCGACCCCGGCGGTCGGCGGACCGCGCCTGGCCGCGAACGTGGCGGGCCGTCGGGACAACCGTGCGCTGGAGGCGCGCCCGGACGTCGTGACGTTCACCAGCGCGCCGTTGGACCGGCCGGTGACGGCTGTCGGGCCGGTGGCGGCCACCGTCCACGTACGAGCCGGCGGTGAGCACTTCGACGTGTTCGTGCGGCTGTGTGACGTCACTCCGGACGGCCGGTCGTGGAACGTGTGTGACGGCCTGGTCCGGGTAACGCCCGACCGGTTCCCGCCCGACGGCGACGGGGTGCGGGCGGTCCACGTCGACCTGTGGCCGACGGCCCACCGGTTCCTTGCCGGACACCGGGTACGGGTCCAGGTCAGCGGGGGAGCGCACCCGAGGTTCGCTCGCAACACCGGTACCGGTGAGCCGCTGGCCACCGCCACCCGGCTGCGGCCGGTGGACATCGAGGTACGCACCGACGCCCGGTACCCGTCGGCGCTGCACCTGACGGAGCTGCCGTACCGGTGTCGTTACGGCGTGGGCCGGTCGACGTCGCCGCGCCAGGCGCCCGTCTCGCGCCCGCGGGCCTCGATGTAGTCGCGGAACCGCTTCATGTCGCCCTTGACCCGCTTGTCGACGAGGCCGGTCTTGTCGCCGACCTGTTCGACGAAGCCCTCGGGGTCGATCTCCATCTGCGCGGTGACCCGGGTGTGGTCCGGGTCGAGGCGGTGGAACGTCACCACGCCGGCGTGGCGCGGTCCGCCGATCGAGGTCCAGGCGATTCGCTCGTCCGGGTGCTGTTCGGTGATCTCGGCGTCGAACTCACGGTGGACGCCCGCGATGTCGACGACCCAGTGCAGCCGGGTGTCGCCGAGCTGGCGTACCTCCGTGACCCCCTCCATGAACTGGGGGAACTGTTCGAACTGTGTCCACTGGTTGTAGGCGGTACGCACCGGCACCGCGACGTCGACAGATTCGACGACCGTACTCATGCCTACTCCTCCCTGCCGTCTGCTTCTACTCAATTCGCTACCCCGGTTACCGGCTGCGCAAACTGGCGGAATCGACGCTCTTGTCCGCGGGTGGTGGCCGCGCCTAGGCTGCCGTGGGGGTGCGACTTGAACCCCATTCGCCGGATTTCGTCGGGTCCATTGCGAACCAGTAGTGACGACTGCCTCAGCGCTGCGTATGTGCCGCGCGGTGGGGTCGTGGTCGAGACGTTGCGGGTACCCCGCGGACTGAATCCGACCTCATGCATAGAAAAATATCGATGATATGACCCGCGTTCGCGGCGGGATACGAAAGGGGCTTTCGTGGCGGAGGTACATCACTTCGCGTTCGGGTGGATCAACCCCACCCTCGCGTACGTCATGTCGTTCCTGGGCTCGCTGCTCGGCCTCGTGCTTGCCGGTCGCGCCCGCGAGGTGGACGGCGGGCAGCGGGCGCGCTGGCTGGTCCTCGCGGCCGTCGCCATCGGCGGCACCGGCATCTGGCTCATGCACTTCATGGCCATGGTGGGGTTCGACGTGCCGGCGACGGTCGTGCGCTACGACGTCCTGATGACGCTGGCCAGCGTGGTCATCGCCATCGTGATCGTCGCCATCGGACTGTTGGTCGTGGGCATGGGCCGGCCCAGGGCGTGGAAGCTACTCGTCGGCGGTCCGCTCACCGGCCTCGGGGTCGCGGCCATGCACTACACCGGCATGTACGCGATCCACCTGGGCGGGGTCGTCTCGTTCGACTCCGGCAGGGTCGCCCTGTCGGTGGTCATCGCGGTCGTCGCGGCCACCGTCGCGCTGTGGTTCGCGCTGGTCATCCGGGACATTTCGGTGACCGTCGCGGCCGCCCTGCTGATGGCCGCGGCGGTCACCAGCATGCACTACGTCGGCATGTCGGCGGTGCGGGTCCGGCTCGCCCCGGAGGCCGCCACGATCGACGGCGTGAACCCCTTCGTGCTGCTCCTGCCGATCAGCATCCTGGCGTGTGTCGTCATCACCGCGCTCGCCTACGCGACCGTGGGCTTCACGGCGCGGCGGGAGACGCGGCGCGAGACCGAGCGCGCCGGTGCCGGCGGTGACGGTCCCGTCGGTACCCCGGGCGCGGGTACGGGGCGTGCCGACGACGCGCGTGCCGGCGCGGGCCGCGCGGGTGGCGCCGGTCCGGGTTCCACGGACAGCGACGGGGCGGGTGGCGCGGGTCCGGTCACCGTCCCCGGCCAGCGCCCGGGGTCGCTCGCCGAGCGGCTCGCCGACAGCCGGCGCGGCGGCGCCGCACTCATCCGGCCCCGCCCCACGCGTAACGGCTGACCGGATGGTCGGGGCGGCCCGCGCCGCCTCGACCACCCGGCGTGCCGGGACCGGTTCGACGGCGGTCAGCCGGTCACGTCGCGGCCCGAGAAGCGGGCCCAGGCCGCCGCCCAGAAGACCAGCGCGTACGCGGCGGCGGCCAGCAGGCCGTCGGCGATCCCCGACCACGACACCGGGTCGCGCAGCAGGTCGCCGTAATTCATCCAGTAGTGCGTCAACAGGTACGGGTGCAGCCAGTCCACCTGGGGAATCGAGTCCAGGATGAAGCTCAGCACGTTGACGGTCACGATCGCTACGGTGGCCCCGATCGGCTGCTCGGTCAGCGTCGACACGAACAGCCCGATCGCCCCGAGCGCCGACAGCCCGACCGCGATGTAGCCGCACACGCCGAGCAGCCGCAGCACAGCCGGGGCGAACGGCACCTGGGTACCCGACAGCGTCGTCACCGGGCCACCGCCGAACAGCACCAGACCCAGTATCGCGCCGACCGCGGCCACCAGCACGGTCGCGGCCACGGCGAAGATCACGATCGCGGCGTACTTGACCACCAGCATCCGGGTCCGGCCGACCGGGACGGTGAGCAGGTACCGCAGCGTACCCAGGTTGGCCTCGCCGGCGATCGCGTCGGCCGAGATCGCCGCCACGGCTAGCGGCAGGAACAGCGGCAGCTCCACGGTCAGCGCGGCGAGCGCCACGAACAGGCCGTTGCTGGTGATGGAGGCGAAGAAGTTCGGCCCGCCCCCGCCACCGCCCGGCGGCGAGACCTTGACCGCGATCGCGATCAGGGTCGGTACCGCCGCGAGCACCGCCAGGCCGGCCCAGTTACGGCGCCGGCCGAAGATCAGCCACAGCTCCGACCGCAGCAGCCGGCTGCTCACCGGCCGGGTACGGGCGGCCGTCTCCGGCGCCGCCGAGGCGACCGGCGGGGCCGGTGGGCGCTCCGGCGATCCGGTCGTAAATGGTTCAGCCACTGACATCGAAGCCCTCCCCGGTCAGGGACACGAACAGCTCCTCCAGGTCCGGAGCGACCACGGCGAACCCGCGTACCGGAACGTCCCGGCGCACCAGTGCGGCGACCACCTGCTCCGGCTCGTCCCGGCCGAGGAGCGCCGTGGCCGTGCCGGCGGCGGTGTCCACCCCGGGCAGGCCGAGCTCCCGCAGTACCCGGGCGGCGTCGTCGGGCCGGGCGGTCTCCACCCGTACTCGCGGGACCGTACCGGCGCGCAGTTCGGCCAGTGGCGCCTGGGCGACGAGGCGGCCCAGGTGCATGACCCCGACATGGGTGCAGATCTGCTCCACCTCGCTGAGCAGGTGCGTGGAGAGCAGGACCGTCGTGCCCTCGGCGGCCAGCTGGGTGATCAGGGTGCGGACCTCGCGGGTGCCCTGCGGGTCCAGCCCGTTGGTCGGCTCATCGAGGATGAGCAGATCGCGCGGGGCGAGCAGGGCACTTGCGAGCGCCAGCCGCTGACGCATGCCCAGCGAGTACACCCGGTAGCGCTTGGTCGCCGCGGCGAGCAGCCCCACCCGGTCGAGGGCGGCGTCGACGCGGCGCCGGGCAGTACGCGGGTCGGCGGTGCGGTCGGCGGCGTCCAGTCGCCGCAGGTTGGCCCGGCCGGACAGGTACGGGTGGAAGGCCGGTCCCTCGACGAGCGCGCCGACCCGGGGCAGTACCCGCGCCCACGCCTGCGGCATCGGCTGCCCGAGCAGCCGGTGCGAACCCGCGGTGGGCCGGATCAGGCCGAGCAGCATCCGGATCGTCGTGGTCTTGCCCGAGCCGTTGGGGCCGAGGAAGCCGTAGATCGCGCCGCGGGGCACGGCCAGGTCGACGCCGTCGACGGCGACCTGCCGCCGGAACCGCTTGGTCAGCCCGCTCGACTCGACCGCCGGGGACCCGGCCGGCCGGCCGGGTCCCCCGATGATTGTCGTGGCGGTCGCCGCCGACGCGGCGCTCACCTGCTACCTGCCTGTGCCGCGGCGTAGAGCATCTGCGGCGGTACCGCGCCGGCCAGCATCCGGCCGTCGTCGGTGAACAGCACACTGAACAGCCGGCTGGTCAGCAGGTGACCGCTGCCCCAGGTGCCGCTGACCGCGGGCAGGTTCTGGATCGACCAGCCGCCCCTGCCGCTCGGGCTCGGCTGCGGCTGCTGCATCGCCTGCGGCGGCAGTTTCGAGACGACCACGCTCGTCCAGCCCTTGCCGATGACCATCGGCTGCTGTGTCTGCTGCGGGTGCTGGCGGGGCTGGGCCTCCCGCACCGTCGCGCCGGGCGGCGGGGTGAAGTTGAACTGCGCCGGGTTCGGCTGGGCGAAGTTGACCTGGGTGAACGCCATCTCCAGAGCCGGGTTGGTGTAGTCACGGGCGAAGACCTGCATCCGCAGTGGCACGTGCCGCTGGGCGTCCAGGGCCAGCGTCACCCGGGCCACCAGCGACCTGGTGTCGCGCGGCGTCATGAGTAGTTCGTCGGTCGTCCGGCCGGCGACCTTGACGCCGCTCCTGGTGGTAAGGACCGTGTACGGCTCGAGCTTGGCGACGATCCGGTTGGAGATCTCCTGCGGCGGCACGGGAGTGGCGGTCTCGGACGGCATCGTGCTCTCGGACGGCATGGTGCTCTCGGACGGCATGGTGCTCTCGGACGGCATCGTGCCTCCGGTGCCGGGCCCGGTCGGGCTCGGCGTCTGGAGCAGCGCGGCGCCGAGCGCGGTGGCGGATGCCGTGGCGGTGTGGGTGGGCTTCGGCGTCTTGGTCTTGTCGAGGTTGACGCCGCCCATGGTGGTGGATGCCGAGGCGGTATGGGTGGGCTTCGGTGTCTTGGTCTTGTCGAGGTTGACGCCGCCCATGGTGGTCGGGGTGCCCGGACCGGGCGTCTGGGTCGGCGCCGGCGTCGACGTCGGGGTGGGCGTCTGGGTGGCGCCCGGCGACGCAGTCGCCCCGGCCCCGCCCTGCTGCCCGTGGCCGTAAAGCGTCGAGTGCGTCACGGTGTTCTTCTGGCTGTCCCACACCCACATGTCACGACCGTTGCGGATCACGTCGGTTTCGCCCAGCGTGCTGATCACGGCCACCCGCGTCCTGGTGGGTCCGGCGTACCAGACCCGCAGCGTGTGCGAGCCGCTGAGCAGCGACCGCAGGTTCGAACCGTTGCCGCCTCCGGTCGCGATCGCCGGTAGGCCGAGGTCGGCGCGTTCGACGACCGTGCCGGAGACCGGCTGGTTGCGGGCGTTCTGGAGATCGGTCAGGAGCTGCGCCGGCGTGGGTCCGGGCGGGCTGCTGGGAGTGGCGGCGGAAGCGGCGAGGGTACCGGCGGACGCACCACCACCGATCAACGCCACGAGCACGGCAACCGGAACCCCCCAGCGCAGTACCGGTCGGGACGTGAAGATCGACATCAGTTACACCTCCTACGGCCCATGCTGCTCGGAATTCGCTGAGAGATCGCTGAGACCGCGGGACGGCGCTGAGCGCCGGCTGAGAAGACACCTTGGAGTCCGCTGAGAGCTGACTGAGAGCCGTTGCGAGCCGCCTGGTGGCGACATGACACCCTGAGGCGATGCGGGTACTCGTCGTGGAAGACGAAGCGCGCCTGGCCAACGCGCTGCAACGGGGTCTCGCGGCGGAGGGCTTCGCCGTCGACGTCGCGGCCGACGGTCCGCACGGTCTGGAACTCGCCCGGCACGGCGAGTACGACGCGATGATCCTCGACGTGATGCTGCCCGGCCTGTCGGGCTACCAGCTCGTCCGGGTGCTGCGCGCCGAGCGCAACTGGCTCCCGGTGCTGATGCTGTCGGCCAAGGACGGAGAGTACGACCAGGCCGACGGGCTGGACTGCGGTGCCGACGACTACCTCACCAAGCCCTTCTCGTACGTCGTACTGCTGGCGCGGCTGCGCGCGCTGCTGCGCCGGGGCGCTCCGGCGCGGCCGACCGTGCTCACCGTCGGGGACCTCGTCCTCGACCCGGCCGCCCGGCAGGTCCGCCGCGGCGGTTCCGAGATCGTGCTGACCACGCGCGAGTACGCGCTGCTGGAGTACCTGATGCGCCGGGCCGGCCGGGTGGTGTCCAAGGTCGAGCTGCTCGACCACGTCTGGGACGCCGGCGCCGACAGCGCACCGAACGTCGTCGAGGTCTATATCGGATACCTGCGCCGTAAGGTCGGCCGCGACGTGGTCGAGACGGTCCGCGGGGCCGGGTACCGGGTGGTACACGCTTGAGGCCGCGCTCGTGGCTGACGTTCTGGAACCGGCTGAGCCTGCGCGCCCGGCTCCTGATCATCGGCGCGGGCGGTCTCGCCGTCGGGTTCGCACTCGGCGGGATCGTGCTGGTCGCCGCGCTCGAGTACGCCCTGCAGCGCAGCGTCGACGCCGACGCGTTCAGCACCGCCCGCGGCGTGGCCGACCTGGTCAACGTCCGGGAACTGCCGCAGCAGGTACCGGTCTCCGGCGACCAGATCGTGCAGGTCGTCGACTCCAGGCACCGGGTACGGTCGGCGTCCATCGGCGCCGACCGGCTGGTACCGCTGCTCCGCCCGGAGGAACTCGCCGATGCGCGGTCGTCGGGTAACGGCCGGTACGTCGACGGCGCCCGCGCCGGCATGGACGGCCGGTTGCGGGTCGTGGTGGTGCCGGCCGGCCCGCCCGACGACCCGCAGTCGGTGATCGTGGCCCGGCCGGTGGCGGCCGCGCGCCAGAGCGTCGACGTGGTCCGCACCGCGCTGCTCATCACGTACCCGCTGCTCATCGCCGTCCTGGCGCTGTTCGCCTGGCGGGTCGTCGGCGCCGCGCTGCGCCCGGTGGAGGAGCTGCGGGCCGGTGCGGAGCAGATCACCGGTGGGGACAGCGGCGACGGGTCCGGCCCCGCCGCCGACCGGCTGCCGGTACCCGACTCGCACGACGAGATCCACCGGCTCGCGGTGACCCTCAACGACATGCTCGACCGGCTGGCCCGGGCCCGGGCCCGCCAACGCGCGTTCGTCGCCGACGCCGCGCACGAGCTGCGCAGCCCGCTGGCGAACATGCGGACCGAGCTGGAGGTGGCCCAGCGCATCGGCGACCCGGCACGCGTCGACGACCTGCTGGTCGACATCGAACGGCTCACCCGGCTCGTGGACGACCTGCTGCTGCTGGCGCGCGCCGACGACGCGCCGCGGCCGGCCCGTACCGAGCCCGTCGAACTGGGAGCGCTGCTGCGGGAGACCGCCGCGCAGTACGACACGGCGCGGGTGCCGGTGGCGGTGGCCGGCGGGCCGCCACAGTGGGTCGCCGGTGATCCGCAGGCGCTGGGGCATGTGGTCCGCAACCTGGTCGACAACGGCGTCCGGCACGCCACGTCCCGGGTGACGCTGGCCGTCGTACCGGGTGGGTTCACCGTGATCGACGACGGCCCCGGCATCGCGCCCGCCGACCGGGAACGCGTCTTCGAACGGTTCACCCGGCTCGACGACGCCCGCGCCCGCGACGCCGGCGGCGCCGGGCTCGGCCTGGCCATCGTGCAGGAACTGGTACGCCGGCACGGCGGGACCGTCACCCTCGCCGACGCCAAGCCGGGGGTACGGGCCCGGGTACGGCTACCGGTACTGCCGTCAGAAGCTGTCTCCCGTTGAGTGCGCGGCGGCTGCGGGAAGCGGCGGCTGTGGGAACTCGCCGCCCGACATTCCGAAGCGATGCCCGTGTGGGCGTGGGGGAGGGCGCCCCGCCACCCGTGCCGTGCGGGTGGCGGGGCGCCGTTCCGGGACCTACCGGGTCGCCGCCGCGTAGAGCTGCTCGGGGCGTACCGCGCCGGCCAGGAGCCGGCCATCGTCGGTGATCAGTACGCTGAACAGTCGGCCGGTGAGGAGGCGCCCGCTGCCCCAGGCGCCGCTGACCCTGGGCAGGCTGGCGAGGGAGAAGCCGGTACCGCCGCGGTCGCCCTGCCCGGTCGGGGACAGCGCCTTCGCCGTGTCCGCCGGCAGCGCGGCCACGAGCACGCTCGTCCAGCCCGTGCCGACGACGGTCGGCTGCCCCGGCGCCCCGGTCGGCTGCCGGGCTGCGCCGGACGGTTCGCGCGCCGGTTCGGTCGCGGTCTGCTCGGTCACCCGCGCGCCGGGCGGCGGGGTGAAGCGGAACTGTGCCGCGTCCGGACGGGTGAAGCTGACCTGGGTGAACTCGACTTTGAACGCCGTGCTGTCCGAACCGGCGGGGTAGACCGCCACCCGCAGGGGCACGTGCCGTTCGGCGTCGATGGCGAGGGTGACGCGGCCGATCAGCGAGCCGGTGTCGCGCGGGACGAGGACCAGTTCGTACGCCGCCCGGCCGGCGACCCGCGCCGAGCCGCTCGCGGTGACCTTGGTGGTCGGGTCGATCGCGGCCAGTGCGGCGTCCGCGGCCTCCTGCGGTGTCCGGGGCAGGTTGGTGGGGCTGACTGCCGGGTGCGGAGCGGCGCCGTCGGCGGCGGGGAGTACCGCGTGGTTGGCGGTGTTGCGCTGGCTGTCCCACGTCCAGACGTCCCGCCCGTCGCGGATGACGTCGGACTCGCCGAGAGTGCCGATCAGCGCCACCCGGGCCCGGTCGGGCCCGGCGTACCAGACCCGCATGGTGTGCGACCCGCTGGCCAGTGACAGCAGGTCGGTGCTGCCCTTCCCGTCCTGACCACCGAGACCGGGCAGGGCCGGCAGGCCGAGGTCGGCCTGTTGCACGATCGTGCCCGAGCCGCCGTCGAGCCGGGCGGTCTGCAGGTCCACGAGTAGCTGCGCCGCGGTCCTCGGCGGCAGGCTGGGATCGGCTGAGGCCGTGAGGGTGCGCGCCGCTGCGCCGCCACCGATCACGGCCGCGAGTACGGCGACCGGAACTGCCCAACGCAGCGCCGGTCTGGACAAAGTGATCGACATGGTTGCACCTCCTGTCCCCTGATGCTGCCGGCCGACTGCTGAGAGCCGGCTGAGACGCGCGGGAGCGGGCCTGGGCGGTACCGCAGGGGCGACCTCGGAAACATTGACACTGTCACGATGACAGTGTCATGGTGGACGGGTGTGGACGCTCGACGAGTTGCTGGACCGGGTCCGCGCCGCGTTGGCGGCGGAGTACCCGGGGGCGCCCAACGGCCGGGTCCGCGACGTGCCCGACCGCCGCGCCGTGCGGTGGTACGCAACGACCGGTCTCGTCGACCGTCCCGCCGCGATGCGCGGGCGGCACGCGCTGTACGGGCAGCGACACCTGCTCCAGCTCGTCGCCGTCAAACGTCGGCAGGCCGAGGGGCACTCGCTCGCGCGGATCCAGGCCGAGCTGGCCGGAGCCACCGACGACACCCTCGCCGCCATCGCCCGGGTACCCGAGGACCTGTTCAGGGACGGTGCCGCCGCGCCACCGGCGGCACCCCGGCGGGCCCGTTTCTGGACCGCTACGCCGGCTGCCGACGCCGCTGCGCAGACTGTCGACGCCGCCCCGGTCGTTGACGCTGTTCCGCCGGTTGTCGACGCCGCCCCGGTCGTTGACGCTGTTCCGCCGGTTGTCGACGCCGCCCCGGTGGTCGACGCCGGCCCGAGTGCGCCCGACGGCGCGGCAGCCACCCTGGCCGGAGTGCCACTGGGCGGCGGGGTGGTGCTGCTTCTGCCGGTCCACCCGGGACCCCACGACCTCGCCGCGATCGCCGCTGCCGCACAACCCTTGCTCGACCTGCTCGCCGACCGCGGCCTACTGCGACAACCGCACCCCTAGGAGCGCGCCATGACCCTCTCCGTCACCCCGATGAGCCCGGCCGAGGCGGCCCGGGTCGCCGCGCCGGTCTCCGACGCCGGGCTCGGCGCCCTGCGTACCGAGCGCGGCAACCTGCCGCTGGACCGGCTCGAGGTCCGGGCACAGGTCACCGGTCTGGTCGGCCGGGTCCAGCTCACCAGCGAGTTCGTCAACGCCCACGACGTCGCGTTGGAGGCGACGTACGTGTTCCCGCTTCCCGACCGGGCCGCCGTCACCGGCATGACGATGACCGCGGACGGCCGGGTCGTGGCGGCCGAGCTGCGCGAGCGCGGGGAGGCCCGCGAGCGGTACGACCGGGCCGTCGCGTCCGGTCACCGGGCCTCGATCACCGAGCAGGAGCGGCCCGACGTGTTCACCGTGCGGGTCGGCAACATCCTGCCCGGCGAACGGGTCAGCGTCGCATTGGCCATGGTCACTTCCCTGCCGTACGAGGACGGCGCGGCGACGTTCCGGTTCCCATTGGTCGTGGCGCCGCGGTACGTTCCCGGCGCGCCGTTGCCGGGGCCGAGCGTCGGCGACGGGTACGCCCTCGACACCGACGCGGTGCCCGACGCCTCCCGCATCACGCCGCCGGTGCTGCTGCCGGGCTTTCCCAACCCGCTGCGGCTGTCGCTCGACGTCGACATCGACCCCGCCGGCCTGCCGCTGGGCGAGGTGCGCTCCAGTCTGCACGCCGTGGTGACCGAGGGCGATCGGGTCAGCCTCCGGCCGGGGGAGCGGGCCGACCGGGACTTCGTGCTGCGCCTGGCGTACGGGGCCGCCGAGGAGACCGCCACGCTGGTCTGCGCCCCGGACGCGGCCGACACGCCCGACACGCGTACCTCAGCCGACACGCCCGACACGCGCAACGCGCCCGACACGCCCGACACGCCGCCCGGCACCGTCGAGGGCACGTACCAGCTGACCGTCCTGCCGCCGCGGGACGGCGGCTCGCCCCGGGGCCGGGACGTGGTCCTGCTGCTGGACCGGTCCGGGAGCATGCGCGGCTGGAAGATGGTCGCCGCCCGCCGGGCCGCCGCCCGCATCGTCGACACGCTCACCGCCGGCGACCGTTTCGCCGTCATCACCTTCGACCACGAGATCGGGTACCCGGCCGACCTGCCACCCGGCCTGGTCGAGGCCACCGACCGTCACCGGTACCGGGCCGTCGAGCACCTCGCCCGGGCGGACGCCCGCGGCGGCACCGAACTGCTGGCGCCGCTGCGCCAGGCGGTGGCGATGCTGTCTGCCGACTCGCCGCGCGACGCCGACTCGCCGCGCGACGCCGACTCGCCGCGCGACGCCGTGCTCGTCCTCGTGACCGACGGTCAGGTCGGCAACGAGGACCAGATCCTGCGCGAGATCAGCCCCGGCCGGGTCCGCATCCACACCGTCGGCGTCGACCGCGCGGTCAACGCCGGGTTCCTGGGCCGGCTGGCCGCCCTCGGCGGGGGCCGGTGCGAACTGGTCGAGAGCGAGGACCGGCTCGACGAGGCGATGGAGCACATCCACCGGCGTATCGGGGCGCCGCTGGTGACCGACCTGACGGTCACCGCGGACGGGCTCACGCTCGTCGACGACACCCGTACCCCGGCCCGGTTGCCCGCGCTCTATCCGGGGGTGCCGCTGGTCGTCTCCGGCCGGTACCGGGGTCCGGCGGCCGGTTCGCTCACCGTCACCGGGCGTACCCGAGACGGCCGGCCGTGGCGGACCACGGTGGCCGCGCGGCAGGCGGACGCCCCGGCGCTCGCCGCGCTGTGGGCCCGGGCACGGCTGCGCGACCTGGAGGACCGGTACGCGGCCGGCTCCGGCGGCGCCGACGTGGAGCGCGCCGCGGTCGACACCTCGCTGCGCTTCGGCGTGCTGTGCCGGTTCACCGCGTACGTGGCCGTCGACACCCGGGTGGTGACCGAGGGCGGCGAGCCGCACCGCGTGGTCCAGCCGGTGGAGCCGCCGTCGGGCTGGGAACTGCCCGACCGGGCGCCCGCCCCGGCGATGCGCCTGATGGCGATGGGCGGCTCGGGGCCGGGCCGGGGGTTCCTGACGGCGGCCGGAGCGCCGGAGCGCGGTCCGGCGCCGGCCGCCCCCGGCGGCCTGCGCGGCGCGGTCCAGTCGGCGGCGGCCCGGGTCACCGGAGCGGTGGGGGCGGCAGCCGACGCGGTGGTCGGTGCGGCAACGGGGGCGGTGGCCGCCGGGGCGACCGGGGTCGGGGCCGGCGCGCGGCCGCAGGTCCGCGCGGTCCGCGAGGTCGCCGTGGTCGAGGCGCGCCGGCTACGCGGGTCCGCCGGGCTGCCCGGGTACGAGCGGCGCGAACTCCTCGCCGACCTGGCCAGCCGGCTCACAGCGCTGGTCGGTCACCTCGCCGGGATCGGGGTGGCCGAAGAGGTGTACGCGCCGCTGCGGCGGCTCGCCGACGAACTGGCGCAGCCCGGCGGCGAGCTGGAGGCGCGGTGGGCCGAGGCACTGCGGGTACTGGACGCGTTCGCGGCGGCCGGTCCGCAGGCGACGGCGGCCGACCCGCAGGCCGCGGCGGCCGAGCCCGACCGGCGCCGCGACTTCTGGAAGCGGTGACGCACCGCTGGACGTGGTACCGGGCGGCGGCTCAGCCCGCCGCGCGGTAGGCGTCCGACACCGGCCGCCGCGCCCGCTTCACCCGGTACATCGCGCTGTCCGCCCGGTTCAGCACGTCCTCCGCCGACTCGCCCGCCGTATAGCGGGTGCCGTCGACGCTGAGGCGGACCCGGACGGTACCGCCGGACACCGCGACCGGCTCGGTGAACGCCTCGCGGATGCGCTGCGCGATGCGGCGCATCTCCGGCTCGCCGTCCACCGGGCGGGCCAGCACCACGAACTCGTCGCCGCCCAGCCGCGCGACCAGGTCGCCGGAGCGACTGCACCCCTGTAGCCGGCCCGCGACCGCGGCCAGCAGGTCGTCACCGGCGGCGTGGCCGAGCGAGTCGTTGATCCCCTTGAACCCGTCAAGGTCGATGAAGAGCAGCGCGCCGGAGCCGGCGCGCACCGCGGCGGCCAGTTCGGCCATGAACGCCCGGCGGTTGGGCAGGCCGGTCAGCGCGTCCAGGTGTGCCAGCCGCCAGGTCTGGTCGAGCAGTTCACAGGTACGCAGGACGGTGGCGGCCTGGTTGGCCACGCCCGGCATGCGGGCGGCGAACCGCTGGGCCCGCGCGGCGCCGTGCGGGCCGATGAAACCGGCCACGAGCAGCCCGTACAGGCGATCCGGCAGGGCGATGCCGACGACGGCGAGCACGTCCATGCCACCGCCGGCCAGGATCCGCCGGATCAGCGGGTCGGTGCTGGTGTGGTCGTAGATCGTGGTGGCGTCGGGATGGCCGCGGCGCATCTCGAACAGCCCCGGACTCTGCTCGGCCTCCAGGGCGAGTCCCTCGATCGTGTCGTGGAACTCCGACCGCCAGCCGACGTGGCCGGCCACGTGCAGCCCGCCGGCGGCGTCCATCAGCAGCATCGCCGCCTGGTCGGCGTGCAGAACGGCGTGTGCGGCCTCGGTCGTGACCCGGGCGACGTCGGCGGGGTTGCGGGCATGGGTGAGTGCCCGCGCCAGGCCCAGCAGGCTCTCGGCGGTGCGCTCCCGCTCGGCGGCCGCCTCGACCGCGGTCAGCGCGTCGAGCGTGACCGCGGCGAGGTTGGCGTACGAGTCGAGCAGGGTCCGCTCCGCGTCCAGGAAAGCGTCGCTGAACGCGACCAGGTGGCCGTAGCGCCGGGTCGGCGAGGCGATCTCGGCGATCAGCCGGTCGGCGCCGGGCGGTACCCGGCCGCCGTCGGCGGTCAGCCGGTCGATCTCCGCCTGCGGCAGCCCGAAGCCGTGCACCTGGACCGGCTGGTCGGCCGACGGCTGCGCGACGAGCAGGAACGCGTGGGCGCCGACGGCGAACCCGGCCCGCTCGGCGACCGTGGCCAGGATCCGGTCCGGTGTCTGGGCGGTTACCAGTTCGGACACCGTGTGCTGCAATTGGGCGAGTTGGTCGAGCATCGTGCCCCGCAGCTGGTTGCTGGCGGCGCGGCGGCCGGCGAACAGGCCGCCCTGGCGCCAGCGCACCTCGTACACGCAGGCCTCGGCCCCGCGTACCTGGCACTCGCGGTGGGTGACGACGCCCAACGGGTATCCGAAGGCGGTCGGGACCTGGGTGAGCAGGCCCTGGTTGTACTCGCAGTCGTGGCGGTGTGGCCGGAACTGCGGGCGGAGCTGGTAGCGGATGGTCGCCGCGCCGCGCCGGACCCGTACCGCGGACATGTCCGCACAGGTGGAGAACCGGACGTTGGCGGTGGAGATCAGGCGCATCAGCTGGGTCGGGCCGCCGACCACGGACAGCGCGAGGATCAACGGGGTGCCGACGGTGTGCTCGAGGATGGTCAGCCCGACCTTGCGGGCGACGTCGGGGTCGTTGAGGGCGGTCGCCGCCGACTCGAACAACCGGATCTTGAAATCCCACGACCACCAGCGCCGCGCGTCGTCGTAGCTTTCCGGGTCTTCGGTCGCGCCGGCCAGCGCCAGCGTACGGGCGACGGCCTCCGGTCCGCCGGTGGCGCGGACATGCCGGAGGATGGCGCGTATCGTCACGCCGGACGTCTGCCGTATCGAGTCCATGGCCGCCCTCCGGCCGTCATTATCGGCAGCGCCGGTGTGGTCCTGAGGAGATGCGCGCGGTCGGCGTCGGTGCGGCGGATAGCATCGTCGGGTAACCGCATGACCTTCAGGGAGTGAGCCGTGTCCGCACCTCGTACCGCCGCCGTTACCGAGCCCGTCCTCGTGCCGGCGGGTACGACGGCCACCGACGCGGTGGCCGCGGCCGGCCTACCCGCGGCGGGCCCCCACGCGATCGTGGTGGTCCGTGACCCCGAGGGCCGGCTCCGCGACCTTGACTGGGTGCCCGAGGCCGACACCACCGTGGAGCCGGTGGCGATGTCGTCCCCCGACGGGCTGAACGTGCTGCGCCACTCGACCGCGCACGTGCTCGCGCAGGCGGTCCAGGACGTGTTCCCGGAGGCCAAGCTCGGCATCGGCCCGCCCATCGAGAACGGCTTCTACTACGACTTCGACGTCACCCGCCCGTTCAACCCCGAGGATCTCGACAAGCTCGAGAAGCGGATGCAGGAGATCGTCAAGTCCGGCCAGCGGTTCCGGCGCCGGCGCTTCGACTCCCTCGAACAGGCCAAGGCCGAACTGGCGGATGAGCCGTACAAGCTGGAGTTGGTCGACATCAAGGGCGACGTGGATGCGTCCGAGGTGATGGAGGTCGGCGGCGGCGAGCTGACCATCTACGACAATGTCGACCCTAAGACCGGCGAGCGCTGCTGGGGCGACCTGTGCCGGGGGCCGCACCTGCCGTCGACCCGGCTGATCGGCGCGTTCAAGCTGATGCGCAGCGGCGCGGCGTACTGGCGCGGGTCGGAGAAGAACCCGCAGCTGCAGCGCGTCTATGGCACCGCGTGGCCGACCCGCGACCAGCTCAAGGACTACCTCCGGATGCTGGAGGAGGCCGCCCGCCGTGACCACCGCAAGCTCGGCGTCGACCTCGACCTGTTCTCCTTCCCGGACGAGCTGGGCTCGGGGCTGCCGGTGTTCCACCCGAAGGGCGGCATCATCCGGCGGGAGATGGAGAACTACTCCCGGCGGCGGCACGAGGAGGCCGGGTACTCGTTCGTCAACACCCCGCACATCACCAAGGGCCACCTGTACGAGGTCTCCGGTCACCTGGACTGGTACGCCGACGGCATGTTCCCGCCCATGGAGGTCGAGGGCGCGAACTACTACCTCAAGCCGATGAACTGCCCGATGCACGACCTGATCTTCCGGTCGCGCGGGCGGTCCTACCGCGAGCTGCCGCTGCGCATGTTCGAGTTCGGCACCGTGTACCGGTACGAGAAGTCCGGCGTGGTGCACGGCCTGACCCGGGTCCGGGGCATGACCCAGGACGACGCGCACATCTTCTGCACCCCGGAGCAGGTCGAGAGCGAGCTGGCCTCGCTGCTGCAGTTCGTGCTGGATCTGCTGAAGGACTACGGGCTGACCGACTTCTACCTGGAGCTGTCAACCAAGAACCCGGACAAGTACGTCGGTTCGGACGAGGTGTGGGAGGTCGCGACCGAGACCCTGCGCCGGGTCGCCACCGAGTCCGGGCTCGAGCTGGTGCCCGACCCGGGTGGCGCGGCGTTCTACGGGCCGAAGATCTCGGTGCAGGCCCGGGACGCCATCGGCCGCACCTGGCAGATGTCGACCATCCAGCTCGACTTCAACCTGCCTGAGCGGTTCGAACTGGAGTACCAGGCGCCGGACGGCACCCGGCAGCGGCCGGTCATGATCCACCGGGCGCTGTTCGGCTCGATCGAGCGGTTCTTCGGCGTGCTGACCGAGCACTACGCGGGCGCGTTCCCGGCCTGGCTGGCGCCGGTGCAGGTGATCGGGATCCCGATCCGGTCCGACCACGTCGGATACCTGCGTGACTTCGCCGATCGGCTGCGCCGGGAGGGGATCCGGGTCGACGTCGACGACTCCGACGAGCGGATGCAGAAGAAGATCCGCAACGCCCAGCAGCAGAAGATCCCGTTCATGGCCATCGCCGGCGACGACGACGTGTCCGGCGGGACGGTGTCCTTCCGGTACCGCGACGGCTCGCAGCGCAACGGCGTGCCGATCGAGGAGGCGGTCGCGCACGTCGTCGAGGTGGTGCGCTCGCGCACGAACGCCGGGCCGAGCGCGGCGTAGCAATACATCGACAACCTTGACATTGTTGGGACGTCCCCGTACGGTGCGTGGAAAACGCTTTCCTCGCTGCTTCCCCTCGTTCACGGGAGGGCACCGTGCACCGGAACCGGATCGTCCCCGCAGTCGGCGCCGCGGCCCTCCTCGGCGCCACGACGCTCGCCGTGGCCGGTGCCGGCCCGGCGGCGGCGGCCACCTCGGTCACCGTCGCCAGGGACGGCACCGGCACCTACCGCACCGTCCAGGCGGCGGTCGACGCGGTACCGGCAGGTAATGGCAGCCGGTTCACCATCACCATCAAGCCCGGCACCTACCACGAGATCGTCAACATCCCGTCGAACAAGCCGTACGTGATGCTGGTCGGCTCCACCGGCAACGCGGCCGACGTGGTGATCGAGTACGACAACGCCAGCGGCACCGCGAAGCCCGGCGGCGGCACCTACGGCACCTCGGGCAGCGCATCGGTGACCATCTCCGGGCACGACTTCGGGGCGAGGAACGTGACCTTCGCCAACACCTTCAACGAGGCAGCCCATCCGGAGATCGCCAGTCAGCAGGCGGTCGCCGTCAACACCCAGGCCGACCGGGCGGTCTTCGACAACGTGCGGTTCCTCGGCAACCAGGACACGCTGCTCGCGTGGTCGGCCAGCGCAGGCACGGTGGCCCGGGCCTACTTCCGCTCCTGCTACGTCGAGGGGGACGTGGACTTCATCTTCGGCCGGGGCACCGCGGTCTTCGACCGCTGCACGATCAAGTCGCTGTCTCGCGGATCGACGTCCAACAACGGGTACGTCACCGCGGCGGCCACGGCCAACACCAACCCGTACGGCTTCCTGTTCAGCCAGTGCACGTTCACCAGCAACGCGCCCGCCCAGACCGGCTACCTCGGGCGGCCCTGGCACCCGAGCGGCGATCCGAACGCGAT
Source organism: Planosporangium spinosum (assembly GCF_049999945.1). NCBI lineage: Bacteria > Bacillati > Actinomycetota > Actinomycetes > Micromonosporales > Micromonosporaceae > Planosporangium > Planosporangium spinosum. The sequence continues at coordinate 98,478 of NZ_JBLYUB010000013.1, forward strand.
CGGCCAGGTGCTCGTACGCGACTCCGCCCTCGGCGCCCACATCAAGAGCGCGCCATGGACCGACATGTCTGGATTCTCCTGGCGGGACGCCCGGTTCAGCGAGTACCACAACACGGGCGCCGGGGCCGGCGCCAACGCCAACCGGCCACAACTGTCCGACGCGCAGGCCCCGAACTACACGCCGCAGCGCTACCTGGCCGGCGGCGACGGCTGGAACCCGGTGTCCTGAACGCCCTCCCCGCGCCCGTGGTGCCTGGTCAGATGCCGGTACGATCGCGGGGTCGGCGGGCCGCTACGCGGCGCCCAGCCGGGACGGCGGGAGGTTGTACAGGTGACAGCGGGCGTGCCCGACGAGTTGGACCGGCTGTGGACGCCGCACCGGATGGCCTACATCAAGGACGACGACCGGCGCGACGACAACTACGACCAGCCGTCCGGCTGCCCGTTCTGCCGGGCACCGGGGCGGGAGGACGCCGACGGGCTGGTCGTCGCCCGGGGCAAGACCGTGTTCGCGGTGCTCAACCTGTACCCGTACAACCCGGGACACCTGATGATCTGCCCGTACCGGCACGTCGCCGACTACACCGACCTGGACGAGACGGAGACGGTCGAGCTGGCCCGCTTCACCCAGACCGCCATGCGGGTGGTGCGCCGGGTCAGCGGTGCCCACGGGTTCAACCTGGGCATGAACCAGGGCGCGGTGGCCGGCGCCGGTATCGCCGCCCACCTGCACCAGCACGTGGTGCCCCGGTGGGGTGGCGACACCAACTTCATGCCGGTGATCGGGCGTACGAAGGTGCTTCCGCAGTTGCTCGGGGACACCCGGCGGCTGTTCGCCGAGTGGTGGCCGCGGGTGGAGGCGGAGTACCCGCCCGCCTCGTGACCGCTGTCTGATCGCCTCCGCCGTCACCGCCGTCTGACCGCCTCCCGATGTGACCCGCCGTCTGACCGGCTCCTGACATGACCCGCCGTCCGACGACCGGGGCCGGCCGGCCCGCGTCCCGACCGTCCGTCGGGCCGGCCCGCGCCCCGGTCACCGACCCCGGTGTGACATCCGGCTGGTTGGATGACACGCGCTCTATGTCCGTTATGTGATGATCTTCAGTTGTTGTCCGGACCTATACTCCGGGCGGAGCGGGGGAGTGACGGATGAGGGTGACCAGACGCGGCATTCTGCGGGGCGGTCTGCTGGTGGGTGGCGGAGCCGTGGTGGGTGCCGCGGCCACGCGGGTGAAGGGTTGGCTGGGGCCCGACCGGCTACCGCTCGACGGAGGGTACGCACCGGCCGCCGACAAGCTGGCCGCCGTGCGGCATCCGGGCACGTCGGTCACGTACTACGTGCAGACCGACGAGCCGGTGGTGGCGTTCACCTTCGATGACGGTCCGGCTCCGGACTGGACCAGGATGGTGCTCGACACCCTGGACGAGTACCGGGTGCCGGCGACCTTCTTCATGGTCGGCCGCAACCTCGACGCGCATCGCGAGGTGGTCCGCGGCAGGCTCGACCGGCACGAGATCGGCAACCACTCGTGGTCGCACCCCGACCTCGCCCGGCTCGACCTGGCCGGGGTGCGCCGGGAGCTGACCCGTACCCACGACATGATCCGCGCCGTCACCGGCAGGGAGATCAACCTGATGCGCCCGCCGTACGGGCACCTCGGCGGGTCGACCCTGCTGGCGGCGGCCTCGCTCGGCTACGACCTGGTGCTCTGGTCGCACACGATGCACGAGGCGATGTACCGGTCCAACCCGGCGGCCCAGGTGGCCGACATCGTCGATCACGTCCGGCCGGGCTCGATCGTGCTCGCCCACGACGTCGGCACCAGTAACCGTCTGGTCTCGCTCCGCCACCTCGGCGAGATGATCACCGGTTTGCGGGCCCGCGGGTTCCGGTTCGTCACCGTCCCCGAGCTGATGGCGACGGGGAAGCCGGCCGAGGTGCCGCAGGCGCACACCTGACGACCGGCTTCCGGAGCGACGTTGCTGCCCGGCCTCGGCCGTACCGGACGGCGGGGCCGGTCGCAGCCGTGCCGAACGGCAGCCGTGCCGAACGGCGGTTCGGGCCTCAGCCGTGCCGGGCGGTGGCCTCCTTCTTCACCTGCTCGGCCAGGTGGGTCGGCATCGGCTCGTACCGGGCGAAGGAGCGTTTGAACGTACCCGCGCCGGAGGTCATCGACCGCAGCTCCACCGCGTAGCGGAGCAGCTCGGTCGCGGGCACCTCGGCCCGTACCACCGACCGGCCGGTGTCGGTCTCGGTCCCCAGGACCCGGCCGCGGCGGCCGGACAGATCGCTCATCACCGCGCCGACGAACTGGTCGGGCACCCAGATCGTGACGTTGTCGACCGGCTCCAGCAGGATGACCTGGCTCGTGTCGGCGGCGTCCCGCAGCGCCAGCGCGCCGGCGGTCTGGAACGCCGCGTCGGAGGAGTCGACCGAGTGCGCCTTGCCGTCGAACAGCGTCACCCGCAGGTCCACGACCGGGTACCCGGCCGCGAGCCCGCGCTCCATCTGGGCCCGCACACCCTTCTCCACGCTCGGGATGTAGTTGTTCGGCACCGCCCCGCCGACGACCTTGTCGACGAACTCGAACCCGGCTCCGCGCGGCAGCGGCTCCACGTCGATGTCGCAGACCGCGTACTGGCCGTGGCCACCGGACTGCTTGACGTGGCGGCCGTGGCCCCGGCCGGTCGCGCCGAATGTCTCGCGCAGCGCCACCCGTACCGGCTCGGTCTCCAACTCGACCCCGCCGGTGCGCAACCGGTCGAGCACCACGTCGGCGTGCGCCTCGCCCATGCACCACAGCACGAGCTGGTGGGTCTCGGGGTTGCGCTCCAGCCGCATCGTCGGGTCACCGGCGACCAGCCGGCCGAGGTTCTTGGCCAGGGCGTCCTCGTCGGAGCGGGACTTGGCGACGATCGCGACGGGCAGCAGCGGCTCGGGCATCACCCACGGCTCCATCAGCAGCGGGTTGTCCTTGGCCGAGATGGTGTCGCCGGTCTCCGCGCTCGTCGACTTGGTCACCGCCACGATGTCACCGGCGATAGCGCTCGGCACCTCGCGCAACGTGGAGCCGAGCGGCGAGTACAGGTGGGTGAACCGCTCGTCGGCGTCGTGGTCGGGGTGGCCGCGCTCGCTCATGCCGTGCCCGGCGATGTGCACCGACTGGTCGGCGGTCAGCGTGCCGGAGAACACCCGCACCAGGGACACCCGACCCACGTACGGATCGATGGTGGTCTTGACCACCTCGGCCACGAGCGGGCCGGCCGCGTCGCAGGTCAGCGGCTCGCGCGGGGAGCCGTCAACCCCGGCGACCGTCGGCAGGGGGTGTTCCAGCGGCGACGGGAAGCCCTTGGTGAGGACCTCCAGCAGCGCGTCCAGGCCGAGGGCGGTCTCCGAGCAGACCGGGACGACCGGGTAGAAGTGGCCACGGGCGACCGCCTTCTCCAGGTCGTCGATGATGACCGAGGTTTCGATCTCCTCGCCGGACAGGTACCGGTCCATGAGGGTCTCGTCCTCGCTCTCGGCGATGATGCCTTCGAGCAGCGCGTTGCGGTACTCCTCGATCGCCGGCAGGTGCTCGGCGTCCGGCTCGCGCACGGCCGGCGGGTAGCCGGCGGAGTAGTCGAAGACGCGCTGGGTGATCAGCCCCATCAGCCCCGCGACGCTGTGTCCGTCGTCGCCGAGCATCGGCAGGTAGAGCGGCATCACGTTGTCGCCGAACACCCGCTGGCAGAGCGCGACGGTCTCGTCGAAGTCGGCGCGCTGGTGGTCCAGTCGGGTCACGGCCACGGCGCGGGGCATGCCGACCGCGGCGCACTCCTCCCACAGCGTCGCCGTGGCGGCGTCCATGCCGTCGGCAGCCGGTACCACGAACAGGGCCGCGTCGGCGGCCCGCAGGCCGGCCCGCAGCTCACCGACGAAGTCGGCGTAGCCGGGCGTGTCCAACAGATTTATCTTGATGCCGTCGTGCATGAGCGGGGCGCAGGCGAGCGCCACCGACCGTTGCTGCTTGACCGCAGCGGGGTCGTGGTCGCAGACCGTGGTCCCGTCGGTGACCGACCCCGCCCGGTTGATCGTGCCGGTCGCTGCCAGCAGCGCCTCGACCAGGGTCGTCTTGCCCGCACCGGAGTGCCCGACGAGCACCACGTTGCGGACCCTCCCGGGCTCTTCCACCACCGGCGCCGGGCCGGTGACCCCTTTCTCCTGGCTCCTCTGTGCCATCACGCGCCTCCCGTCAGCGGGCAACCGTCAGTTTCCTTGTGATTCAGCTCACGTCGAGGGCCTCTTCATTGATCCCACACCCGAAACCATGCCCGCACAACCCCGGCAGGGGTACGGCGGGGTGGCGGTATCCGCCGGTCACGGGGTGGCGGTCTGCCGAGTTGGCGCAGGCGCCGATATGGTGAGAGCGCCATGGCGAAGATCCTCAGTGTCGTTACCAAAGCGAGCCTCCTCCGCGTCGTCGACCCGGTGGCCCGCGCGCTGCTGCATGCCGGTGTCTCGCCGAACGTGGTGACCGTCGTCGGCACGGTCGGCGTGGTGGCCGCTTCGGTGGGGCTCGCCGCCCGTGGTCACCTCGTGATCGCGGCCTTCGTGATCGCGGCGTGCGCGCTGACCGACATGCTCGACGGGGCGATGGCCCGCGCCCGCGGCACCACCAGCCGCTTCGGTGCCCTGCTGGACTCGACGATGGACCGGATCGCCGACGGCGCGATCTTCGCTTCACTGGCGTACTGGCTGGCCACCCAGGACCTGTACGCCACCCTCGCCGCGGCGCTGGTCTGCCTGGTCAGCGGACAGATCGTGTCGTACGTGAAGGCCCGCGCCGAAGGGCTGGGCTTCGACGCCAACGTCGGTATCGCGGAGCGGACCGAGCGGCTGCTCATCATCGGCGTGGGCGGGCTGGCCTGGGGGCTGAAGATCCCGTTCGCGCTGGACGTCGCCCTGTGGCTGCTCGCCGTGCTCTCGGTGATCACCGTGGCGCAGCGGATGACGCACGTCTACCGGCAGGCTCGGGCGTCATGAGCGGGTGGTACGGGTCGTCTCGCGCAGCCGCGCGAGCCAGACCGCGCGCAGCGCGTGGCGAGCGAACCACGGAGCTCGGCACCGTTGAGGATCACGGTGTGACCGAGCGGAGCGAGGTCACGTCATGAACCTCGCCGAAGCGGGGTACGCGGCCGGCTGGCGACTGGTCCGCGCGCTGCCCGCGGGCGCCACGTGGCCGGTCTTCGCCGCCGGTGCCGACCTGGCCACCCGTCGGCGCGGCCGGGGGGTGACGCGGCTGGCCGGCAACCTGCGCCGGGTGGTCGGCCCGCAGGTGTCCGACGCCGAGCTCGACGCCCTGGTCCGCGCCGGCATGCGCTCGTACGCCCGGTACTGGCAGGAGGCGTTCCGGCTGCCGGCGCTCGGCCGCGACGACATCCTGCGCGCGTTCCACCTCGACGGCGAGGAGGTCCTCGCCGATGCCGTCGCCGCCGGACGCGGCGTGATCGTGGCGCTGCCGCACGCCGGAAACTACGACCTGGCCGGGGCGTGGGTCGCCGCCAAGGGCTGGCCGATCACCACGGTCGCCGAGCGGCTCAAGCCGGAGAGCCTCTACGAGCGCTTCCTGGCCTTCCGCCGCGACCTCGGCATGGAGATCCTCCCGCTGACCGGTGGCGAGCGACCGGCCATCGACGTGCTGGAGGAGCGGGTACGCGCCGGTGCGATCGTGCCGCTGCTGGCCGACCGGGATCTGTCCGCCCGGGGCGTGGAGGTGGAGTTCTTCGGCGCCCGGACCCGGATGCCGCCCGGCCCGGCGCTGCTCGCGCTGCGTACCGGCGCGCCGCTGTACACCGTCACGATGTGGTTCGACGCCGACCGGGCCTGCGCCCGCCTGTCCGAGCCGATCCCGCCGCCTCCGCCCGGGCCGCTCGACCGGCGGGTCCGCGAGCTCACCCAGCGGGTGGCCGATGGCCTGGCCAGAGGCATCGCGGAGCATCCTGAGGACTGGCACATGTTGCAACGCATGTGGGGTTCGCTCTCGCCTGACGGCTCGGCCGGTAGCGGTTCGCGCTCGCCTGACGGCTCGAGCGGTGGCCCGGCCTCGCCTATCGGCTCGGCCGGTAGTGGTCCGGGTCGGGCATAGAGGAGGGAGGAGGGCGTGCGCATCGGCATCGTCTGCCCGTACTCCTTCGACGTACCCGGTGGCGTGCAGAACCACGTCCGGGACCTCGCCGAGGCCCTCATCCGGCTCGGCCACGAGGTCAGCGTGCTGGGGCCGGCCGACGAGGACGCGCAACTGCCGCCGTACGTGGTCTCGGCCGGCCGGGCGGTGCCCGTGCCGTACAACGGGTCGGTGGCGCGGCTGACGTTCGGGCCGCTGTCGGCCGCCCGGGTGCGCCGCTGGCTGACCGCCGGCCGGTTCGACGTCCTGCACGTGCACGAGCCGTTCACGCCGAGCCTGTCGATGCTGGCGGTACTGGCGGCCCGCGGGCCGGTCGTGGCCACCTTCCACACGGCCATGACCCGGTCTCGCGCCATGGCCGCGGCCCAGGGCGTGCTCCAGTTGGTCTCGGAGAAGATCACCGGCCGGATCGCGGTCAGCGAACTGGCCCGCAAGGTGCAGGTGGAGCACCTGGGCAACAGCGCGTGGGAGATCCCCAACGGAGTGGACGTCGCCCGGTTCACCGCGGCAGCGCCCCTGCCGGGCTGGCCCGGACCGGGGGGTGCGATCGGGTTCCTGGGCCGCTACACCGAGCCGCGCAAGGGCTTCTCGGTGCTGCGCGACGCGTTCGCACTGCTCGCGCCGGTGCGCCCGGGGCTGCGGCTGCTGGTCGCCGGTCGGGGCGAGCCCGACGACGTGGTCGCGGATCTGCCCGCCGAGGTACGTGAGCGGATCGTGTTTCTGGGCATGGTCTCCGACGACGAGAAGGCCCGCATGCTGCGAAGCGTCGATGTGTACGTGGCGCCGAACACCGGGGGAGAGTCGTTCGGCATGATCCTGACCGAGGCGATGGCCGCCGGGACCGCGGTGGCCGCCAGTGACCTGGACGCCTTCCGTCGGGTTCTGGACAACGGCCGGGCCGGTGCGCTGTTCCCCAATGGGGACGGCAAGGCACTGGCCGAACTGCTCGGCCGCCTGCTCGACGACCCGGCCACCCGGGACGCGCTGGTCACCCGGGCCGCCGAGGTGGTCGCGGGGTACGACTGGCCGGTCGTGGCCGCCCGTGTCCTGGAGGTCTACACGACCGCCATCGAAGCCACCGCGGGAATTGTCATAGACGAAACGGTGGACCCCTTTCTCTAGGGACGGGCATTACGATTCGCGGCATGTGGTGGGTCGTCGCCGTCGTGGCTGTCGTGATGCTTGTTGCCACCTATCTCACGTGGACGGCGGCGCGGGTGGATCGGCTGCACGGCCGGGCGGCCGCCGCGTACGCGGCGCTCGATGCCCACCTGGTGCGCCGGGCCGTGGCCGCGGCGGGGGTGGCCGAGGCGGCACAGATGCCCGATCTGATGTACGCCGCCCGCATTGCCCTCGATGCCCGTCCCGACGAGCGCGAGGTGGCCGAGAACGACCTGACCCGCCAGTTGCGTGAGGTCGTCATCGAGTCCGAGACGGTGGCGTTCACGGATCTTGTCGCGGTCAGTCGTCGGGTGGCGCTGGCCCGGCAGGTGCACAACGACGTGGTGCGCGACGCGCTCGCCGTCCGGCGCCGCCCGCTGATACGCGCCCTGCGCCTGGCCCGCAAGCATCCCAGGCCGGCGTACTTCGACGTCGACGACCCGACGCTGGAGTCGACGCCGGCGACGAGGGTGACCCCGCCGGCCGTCCAGGCCTGACGGCCCCCGCCTCCCCAAGATCCGCGCAATGTCGCGAACCTTGCGGTCTCCGCGGTCTCGGAGACCGCAAGGTCGCCCACACTGTGCGGATCTTGGGGAGGCTGCCGCGGCCCCGTGTGCGCCGCGGCCCCGTGTGCGCCGCGGCCCTGCGCCCGTCGGCGACCCCGTCCCGTCGGCGATTCGGAGTCAGCCGCGTCACAGCAGGCCGCGACCTGCGAATTGGCCGTCGGGAGGTGCGGTGCGCCCGGCGTACGATTAGGCAAAGATCTTTCCCCTCCTGCAAGGAGTCCGTACCGCCGTGTCCGAACAGACCTCCGCGCCCACCAGTAGCGACGCGCCCGTGACCGGAACCGCCCGGGTCAAGCGCGGTATGGCCGAGATGCTCAAGGGCGGCGTGATCATGGATGTCGTCACACCGGAGCAGGCGAAGATCGCCGAGGACTCCGGTGCCGTGGCGGTCATGGCGCTGGAGCGCGTGCCGGCCGACATCCGGGCGCAGGGCGGCGTGTCGCGCATGAGTGACCCCGACATGATCGACGGCATCATCAACGCGGTGTCGATCCCGGTGATGGCGAAGGCCCGCATCGGCCACTTCGTCGAGGCGCAGGTGCTGCAGGCGCTGGGCGTCGACTACATCGACGAGTCGGAGGTGCTCACCCCGGCCGACTACGCCAACCACATCGACAAGTGGGCGTTCACCGTCCCCTTCGTGTGCGGCGCCACCAACCTGGGTGAGGCGCTGCGCCGCATCACCGAGGGCGCGGCGATGATCCGGTCGAAGGGTGAGGCGGGCACCGGCGACGTGTCCAACGCCACCACCCACATGCGCAAGATCCGGCAGGAGATCCGGCGGCTGACCTCGCTGCCCGAGGACGAGCTGTATGTGGCGGCCAAGGAACTGCAGGCGCCGTACGAGCTGGTGCGCGAGGTGGCGGCGACCGGCAAGCTACCGGTCGTGCTGTTCACCGCGGGCGGCATCGCCACCCCGGCGGACGCCGCGATGATGATGCAGCTCGGCGCCGAGGGTGTGTTCGTGGGCTCGGGCATCTTCAAGTCCGGCAACCCGGCGCAGCGGGCGGCGGCGATCGTCAAGGCGACCACGTTCTACGACGACCCCGACGTCCTCGCGAAGGTGTCGCGCGGCCTCGGTGAGGCGATGGTCGGCATCAACGTCGATGACATTCCGGTCCCGCACCGCCTCGCCGAGCGCGGCTGGTAAGCACGTTTTCTCGATCCCGGACACCTGGGCCGCCCGTGGGCGGCGACCGGTCTGGCCCGCGCGCTTCGCTGGGCGGGCCAGACCGGTCGACGAGTGTCCACGATCGCATGGTTGAGGGGGAACTGTGATCATCGGTGTTCTCGCCCTCCAGGGCGACGTCCGCGAGCACCTGCACGCGTTGGCGGAGTGCGACGTGGTCGCCCGGCCGGTACGCCGCCCCGACGAGCTGGACTCGGTCGACGCGCTCGTCATCCCGGGCGGGGAGTCGACCGCGATGAGCAAGCTCGCCGTCGACTTCGGCGTCCTCGAGCCGCTGCGCAAGCGGGTGGCCGGCGGCATGCCGGTCTACGGCTCCTGTGCCGGCATGATCATGCTGGCCACGGAGGTCCTGGACGGCCGGCCCGACCAGCAGACCCTGGGCGGCATCGACATGGCCGTCCGGCGCAACGCGTTCGGTCGGCAGGTCGACTCGTTCGAGCGGCCGGTCGCGATCGAGGGCATCGACGGCGGACCTTTCCATGCGGTTTTCATCCGGGCACCATGGGTCGAATCGGTCGGCGACGAGGTCGAAGTGCTGGGGCGGGTCACGGAAGGGCCGGCCGCCGGTAGGATTGTCGCGGTTCGGCAGCGGAACCTGCTCGCGACCGCCTTCCACCCGGAGTTGACCGGGGACCTTCGGGTCCACCGGTACTTCGTGGAGATGGCGCGGGCGGCAGAGACGACGGAGGGGTAATGTCCGGCCACTCAAAGTGGGCGACGACCAAGCACAAGAAAGCGGTCATCGACGCCAAGCGCGGCAAGCTGTTCGCCCGGCTCATCAAGAACGTCGAGGTGGCGGCCCGTACCGGCGGTGGTGACCCGGCCGGCAACCCCACCCTCTTCGACGCCATCCAGAAGGCGAAGAAGAACTCCGTACCCAACGACAACATCAACAACGCCGTCAAGCGGGGCGCGGGCCTGGTCGCCGGCGGCGCCGACTGGCAGACCGCGATGTACGAGGGGTACGGCCCGAACGGCGTCGCCATCCTGATCGAGTGCCTGACCGACAACAAGAATCGGGCGTCGACCGAGGTGCGCACCGCGTTGACCCGCAACGGCGGCAACCTCGCCGACGCCGGCAGCGTGTCGTACATGTTCTCCCGCAAGGGCGTCGTCATCGTGCCCAAGACCGACGGGCTGACCGAGGACGACCTGCTGCTGGCCGTGCTGGACGCGGGCGCGGAGGAGGTCAACGACCTGGGTGAGTCCTTCGAGGTGGTCTCCGAGCCGAGCGTCCTGCTGGACGTACGCAACGCGCTGCAGTCGGCCGGCATCGAGTACGAGTCGGCCGAGTCGTCCTTCGTGCCGAGCGTGACCGTGCCGCTCGACGAGGAGGGTGCGCGCAAGGTCTTCAAGCTCATCGACGCGATCGAGGACTGCGACGACGTGCAGAACGTGTACGCCAACTTTGACGTCTCCGACGACGTGATGGCGGCGGTCGGCTGACCCTCCCCTTCCGCCTCTCTTTCGTGATCACCGAGAGTCTGCGGGGTTAAGACCCGCAAACTCTCGGTGATCACGCGTGTGGGGTCGTAAATCTGTTGCGTGTCCCCATAGCGTCGAATCGTGGATGTCTGGTCGGCGCAGAAACTGTGGGATCCCGAGCCGGGTTGGCTCAACACCGCCAGTTACGGCCTGCCGCCCCGGCCGGCCTTCGAGGCGGTACGGGCCGCGCTCGACGACTGGCGGGTCGGCCGCGCCTCCTGGGATGCCTGGGGCGAGACGACCGTTGCGGCCCGGGCCGCCTTCGCCCGGCTCGTCGGCGTGCACCCCGACGACGTGGCGATCGGCAGTGCGGCATCGCAGTTGCTGTCGCCGATCGCCGCCGCGCTGCCCGCCGGTACCCGGGTGGTGGTCCCGGAGATCGAGTTCACCTCGAATCTGTTCCCGTGGATGGTCTCGCCCGGCGTCGAGGTCCGCACCGTGCCGGCCGACCGGCTCGCTGACAGCGTCGACGCCCGTACCGACCTGGTCGCGTTCAGCCTCGTGCAGTCGGCCACCGGCGCGGTCGCCGACTACGACGCGGTGGTCGCCGCCGCCCGGGCTCACGGTGCGCTCGTCGTCGTCGACGCCAGCCAGGCCTGCGGCTGGTTGCCGTTCGACGCCGGCCGGGCCGACGCGGTGGTCGTCGCCGCGTACAAGTGGCTGATGGCGCCGCGCGGTTCGGCGTTCGCGTACCTGTCGCCGGCGCTGGCCGGCCGCCTGACGCCGTACGCGGCCGGCTGGTTCGCCGGCGAGGACGTGCCCGGCTCCTATTACGGGCCGCAGATGCGGCTGGCGTCCTCGGCACGGCGCTTCGACATCTCGCCGGCCTGGTTCTCCTACGTCGGCGCTGCCCCGGCGCTGGAACTGGTCGAGGGGATCGGTGTCGCCACGATCGGCGCGCACAACGTGGCGCTGGCCAACCGGTTCCTTGCCGGGCTGGGCCGGCCGCCGGGCGACAGCGCGATCGTGACCGTGGACGTCCCGGGCGCCGAGCAGCGGCTGGCGCGCGCCGGGGTCCGGGCGGCGGTCCGCGCCGGCCGGGTCCGGGCGTCCTTCCACGTCTACTCCACGGAGGCCGACGTCGATCTGGCGCTGGACGCCCTGACGGGGGCCTGACGCCGGGCCGGAGGGCTGACGCCGGGCCGGAAGGCCGACACCCGCCCGCCGGCTGCGGGTCCGGCGAACCCGTTCGCGGTGTGTCGACGGCCACATCAGATACGAGACTGTTCCGTATCGCATCTCGCGTGACTAGTGTGAGGTTCGAATACGAGACTGTTCCGTATTGAAACGGGGAAGGATTCATGGACATCGAGTCCCAAACCGGCCATCCACGCCGATGGACGATCCTCGGCGTACTGGTCGTCAGCCTGCTCGTGGTCGTACTCGACAACACCGTGCTCAACGTCGCGCTGCGCACCATCGCTGACCCGGTCCACGGCCTGGGTGCCACCCAGAGCGAGTTGGAGTGGGCGATCAACTCGTACACCCTGGTCTTCGCGGGCCTGCTGTTCACCGCCGGCGTGCTCGGCGACCGGTACGGCCGGCGCGCCACCCTGCTCGTCGGCCTCGTCCTGTTCGGGTTGGCGTCGCTGGTCTCCGCGTACGCGCAGGATCCGGCCCAGCTGATCGCCGCCCGGGCACTCATGGGCATCGGTGGAGCCGCCGTGCTGCCGGCGACCCTGTCGATCATCTCCAACGTGTTCGACCCGCGGGAGCGGGCGCGCGCCATCGGCGTGTGGGCCGGCGCGGTCGGCCTGGCCGTGGCGATCGGTCCGGTCGTCGGCGGCCTGCTGCTCGAGCGGTACTGGTGGGGCTCGGTCTTCCTGATCAATGTGCCGATCGTGGCCGCCGGCGTCGTCGCCGCGCTGCTGATCGTGCCGGAGTCGCGCGACCCGAAGCCCGGCCGGGTGGACGTGGTCGGCGTGCTGCTGTCGATCGCGGGTCTGGTGGCACTGGTCTATGGCGTGGTCAACGGGGGTGATCACGGCTTCGGCCGGCCGCAGGCCTGGGGTCCGATCCTGGTGGGCGTGGCGATCCTGGCGGCCTTCGTGGCGTACGAGCGGCGCATCCCGTACCCGTCGCTGGACGTGCGGCTGTTCGCCAACCCGCGCTTCTCGGCCGCCGTGGCGTCGGTCGGCCTGGTCTTCTTCGCGGCGATGGGTTCGATGTTCTTCACCGCGTTCTACCTGCAGCTGGTACGCGGTTACAGCCCACTGGAGTCGGGCCTGCTGATGGTCCCGTTCGCCGTGGCGCAGCTGGTCTTCGCCCCGCGCAGCGCCGCGCTCGTGCGCCGCTACGGTTCCCGGGCCGTGATGGTGGGCGGTACCGCGCTGACCATGGCGGGGCTCGGCGCGTTCGGGTTCGTGGCCGTCGACACGCCGGCCTGGGTGATCGCGGCGCTGGCATTCGTGCAGGGCGTCGGGATGGCCAACGTGATGCCGCCGGCGACCGAGTCGATCATGGCGAGCCTGCCGCGGGAGAAGGCGGGTGTCGGCTCCGCGGTCGGTAACACCATCCGCCAGGTCGGCGGGGCCCTCGGTGTCGCGGTCCTCGGCTCGGTGCTGTCGGCCACGTACCGCAGCGGCATGGCGCCGCACGTGACGCGGTTGCCGGTGCCCGCCCGGGACGCGGCGCAGGAGTCGGTCAGCGGCGGGTACGCCGTGGCCGCCCGGCTCGGTGCCGCCGGCCGTACCCTGGTCGACCATGTCAACGACGCGTTCGTGCACGCCATGCACTACTCGGCGGTCGGTGCGGCGGTGATCGCGCTGGCCGGGCTGGTGGTCGTGTTCGTCTGGCTGCCCCGGCACGGCGCCGGGCCGGCGCCGCTGGTGGCTGACGAGACACCCGAGGACCGGGAGTTGGCCGAAGTGGTCTGATCGCGGACAATGGCGGGCATGAGCACCGCAGGCACGGCGCCGGCCGACTCCGACCGCAGGGCCCCCGGTCGGCCGCGCAGTGCCCGCGCCGACGAAGCGATCATCGCTGCGGTCCTCGACCTGTTCGTCGAGGGTCACTCCGCCGAGGCCATCTCGGTCGAGGCGATCGCGGCCCGGGCCGGCGTCGGCAAGGCGACCATCTACCGGCGCTGGCCCAACAAGGAAGCGGTGATCGTCGAGGCGGTCGCGTCGATGAAGGGCCCGGTGCCCGCCGTCCGGGGCGAGTCGGTCCGCGACGACCTGGTCGCCCTGCTGGCCCGGGTCAGCCAGCAGAAGGATGACCGCGCCGTAAAGATCATGTCCTGCCTGCTGTCGGAGGTCCAGCGCAGCAGTACCCTGCAGGGCTGCTACCGGGAGGTCGTCGAGCCGCGCCGGCAGATGATGCGTGAGGTGCTGCGGCGCGGCATGCGGACCGGGGAGCTGCGCCCCGATCTCGACGTCGAGTTGGCGCTCAACCTGCTGGCCGGACCGGTGCTGGTGCACTCGATGATGCGCCCTGACGCCGAACCTCCCGACGAGGACCTGGCGACCCGCGTCGTCGACGCGGTGCTGCGCGGCATCGCCGGCCCGAACGCCCGCTGACCGTCCCCGGCACCCCACCCAAGATCCGCGCAATGTGTGCGACATTGCGGCCTCCGGGCGTCCCGAAGCCGCACGGTGTGCGGCATTGCACGGATCTTGAGGCGGTGGGTTCGCCCGTGTCGCACCTGGCGCGGCGGGTCCGCGCGGGTAGGGTGTCGAACAAACGTACGGCGTTGGCGCGGGAGGACTGTGTGCGCGTGCTCGGCATCGATCCGGGGCTGACCCGCTGCGGAGTCGGCGTGGTCGAGGGCGTGCCGGGGCGTGCCTGCACCCTCGTCGACTACACGGTCGTGCGCAGCGACCCCGACACCGACCTGGCCGACCGCCTGCTCAACCTCGACATGGCGCTCGCCGGGCTGGTCGCACGGCACCGCCCGGACGCTGTGGCCGTCGAGCGCGTGTTCAGCCAGCACAACGTCCGCACCGTCATGGGTACCGCCCAGGCCAGCGCCGTGGCCATCCTCGCCGGCGCGCGGGCCGGGCTGCCGGTGCAGACCTATACGCCGAGTGAGGTGAAGGCTGCCGTGAGCGGGTCCGGTACCGCGGACAAGGCGCAGGTCACCGCGATGGTGACCCGGATCCTGCGGCTCGACGCCCCACCCCGGCCGGCCGACGCCGCCGACGCCCTCGCGCTCGCGATCTGCCACGTCTGGCGCGGCGGTATCCGGGCCAAGTTGGCCGCCGCGGCGGCGGGTGGGTCAGGAAGCCGGACGGGTTCGGGTAACCGGGCGATCGGTACGGTGAACCGGACCGGGAGTCGGCCGGCGGGCGCGGCGAACCGGTCCGGGCTGGTCGAGGGAGGTCAACTGTGATCGCCAGTGTCCATGGCCGGGTGGCCGCGGTCGGTCCGGACGGCGCCGTGATCGAGGTGGGCGGCGTCGGCCTGGCGGTGTCGTGCACCCCCAACACCCTCGCGACGCTGCGGGTCGGTGCCGAGGCCCGGCTGGCCACCACGCTGGTCGTCCGGGAGGACTCGCTCACCCTGTACGGATTCGCCGACGACGACGCGCGGGAACTGTTCGAGCTGTTGCAGACGGCCAGCGGGGTCGGGCCGCGGCTGGCCCAGGCCGTTCTTGCCGTCCACTCGCCCGACACCGTGCGCCGGGCCATCGCCGGCGGCGACACGGCCACCCTCACCCGGGTGCCGGGCATCGGCAAGAAGGGCGCCGAGCGGCTGGTACTGGAGCTGCGCGACAAGGTCGGCCTGATCCCCGGCGAGGGTGCGCTGCCGGTGGCCGGCGCGGCCTGGGCCGACCAGGTACGGCAGGCGCTCGTCGGCCTGGGCTGGACGGCCGGGCAGGCCGACCAGGCGGTCGCGGCCCTGGCCGACAGCCTCGACGGCCAGCAGATCCCGCCCGTTCCTGAGCTGCTCAAGCAGGCGATCCGGATGCTCGGGCGGACCCGGTGACCGATTCGCTCACCTCCGCGTACGCCTCGCCGGAGGAGCGGGAGGCCGAGTCGAGTGTGCGCCCCCGCAGCCTGGACGAGCTGGTCGGCCAGGACCGGGTACGCGAGCAGCTCGAGCTGCTGCTGCGCAGCGCCCTGCGCCGGGGCAGCCCGCCCGACCACATCCTGCTGTCCGGCTCGCCGGGGCTGGGCAAGACCACGATGGCGATGATCGTGGCCGCCGAGCTGGGGGTGGGGCTGCGGATCACCAGCGGTCCGGCGATCGAGCGGGCCGGCGACCTCGCGGCCGTGCTGACCAGCATCGGCCCCGGCGACGTGCTGTTCATCGACGAGATCCACCGGATGGCCCGGCCGGCCGAGGAGCTGCTCTACAGCGCGATGGAGGACTTCCGGGTCGACGTGGTGGTCGGCAAGGGGCCGGGGGCGACCGCGATCCCGATCGACCTGGAGCCGTTCACGCTGGTCGGGGCGACCACCCGGGCGGGCCTGCTGACCGGGCCGATGCGCGACCGGTTCGGGTTCGTGGGGCATCTGGAGTTCTACGAGCCGGCGGAGCTGGAGCGCATCGTGCGCCGTTCGGCGCGGATCCTCGGGGTGCCGATCACCGACGACGGGGCGGCCGAGGTGGCCGGCCGGTCGCGGGGCACCCCCCGGATCGCCAACCGGCTGCTGCGCCGGGTGCGCGACTACGCGGAGGTCCGCGGCGACGGGGTGGTGACCGGGGATGCCGCGCGGGCGGCGCTGCGCGTGTACGACGTCGACGAGCGGGGGCTCGACCGGCTGGACCGGGCGGTGCTCAAGGCGCTCGTGCTGTCGTTCGGCGGCGGGCCGGTCGGTCTATCGACGCTTGCCGTGGCGGTCGGTGAACAACCGGATACCGTTGAGGAGGTGTGCGAGCCGTTCCTGCTGCGGGAAGGCCTGATCGCACGTACCCCGCGCGGCCGGGTCGCCACCGCCGGGGCCTGGCACCACCTGGGCCGCACGCCGCCGCCGGGAACGGCGGGGACTACACCGGACTTGTTCAGCGTTTAGTACTTCGTGGGCCGGGCCGTGGCCGTACCGGCGTCCGGGCCGTGGCCGGAGCCCGGTCCCTCGGGTGCCCGAGTCCGGACCCGACTTTCGGTGTGGCCGTGACCGGACCGTGATCGATGCCGGGTCCAGTGGTATGGCACACACCGACTAGACTCGCCGCGGTCCGTACTGGACGCATTACCTCGTGTCGGGCGGCTTGTCGCCCGAAATGAGCCGATTGGAAGGCAGCAACCGTGCCCCTCGCCGCGACGAACCAGGGCGGCAGCTCCCTCGGGATGTGGATCCTGTTGGCGCTGTTCATCCTGGCCGCCTACTTTTTGATCATCCGACCGCAGCAGCGCCGCCGTAAGCAGATGGAGGACCTGCAGACGTCGATCGGGCCCGGGGACGAGATCATGACCGTCGCCGGACTGTACGGCACGGTGGTTGACATCGACGACAAGACCGTGACCCTGGAGGTTGCGCCGGGGGTGACCAACCGGTACGCCCGGCAGGCGGTCGGCCAGGTGGTCAACCAGGCGAACCGGCCCACGGCAGAGGCCGAGTCCACCTCGACCGACGTCGTCGAACCCGAGTAATCGACGCCCGCCCGACCCGATGTAACCGACCGACCTAGGAGAACGACCGCCGTGGCCGCACCTTCCGGACAGCTGAAGGCGTCGCGATACTTCATCGCCCTCGCGCTGATCCTCGTGGCGCTGTACGCACTGGTGTTTTTCACCGGTAACAAGAAGGCGCACCCCAAGCTGGGCCTGGATCTGCAGGGCGGCACGAGCATGACGCTGTCGGCTCGCACGCTCGGCACCGGACAGGCGCCGGACAAGGACCGGCTGGAGCGCGCCCGGGAGATCATCGCGAGCCGGGTCGACTCGACCGGCGTCGCCGAGCCCGAGGTGCTCACCGAGGGCCCCAGCAACATCGTGGTCAACGTCGCGGGCAAGACCGACCAGACCACCCTGCGCAAGCTGGTCAACCCGGCGGAGCTGCGGTTCCGTAAGGTCACCGCGTTCACGCAGGACACCGGTGGCGCCGAGCCGACGCCCACCCCGTCGGCGTCCGCCTCCGGCTCGCCGGCGCCGTCCGCCGGGGCGAGCGCGACGCCGTCCGCCGCCAGCGCGGCGCCCAGCGCCGACGCGAGCGGCACGCCGGCCGCGGCCGGGGCCAGCGCGACGCCGAGCGCGAGCGCGTCGGCGGCTCCGATCAGCGAGTCGATGGAGAAGCGGCGAGAGGCGGTCATCGCCAAGCTCGGCCCCGCCTACCAGGCCGCGCAGACGATCCAGAGCCCCGACCAGGTCAACCCGCAGATGCTGGAGACGTTGAAGCCGTTCGGGCAGCTCTCCGCCGACGAGGTCGCGGCGCTGCCGGCCGACATCCAGTTCAACGTCCCGACGATCACCTGTAAGCAGCTCAACGGGCGCGAGCCGGGGTCGATCAGCGACCCGAAGCAGCCGGTGGTGGCCTGCGGTCAGGGCACCGGCGCGGGGACCAAGTACAAGCTGGAGCCGGCCAAGGTTCTCGGTGAGGACGTCAAGGACGCGAACTTCACCAACGACCCCTCCCAGGGGTGGGTAGTCCAGCTGTCCTTCAAGAACCAGGACAAGTGGACCAACCTGTCCAAGGAGGTCTACGGCAACGGTTCGGCCGACAAGTCCCAGCGGCAGGTCGCGATCGTCCTGGACAACCAGGTCGTCTCGGCACCCTCGATCGAGGGCGTGATGACCGGTGACGCGACCATCTACGGCCAGTTCAGCCGCGACGACGTGCAGACGCTGTCGCAGCAGCTCAAGTACGGCTCGCTGCCGCTGAGCTTCAAGATCGAGTCGTTCGACGACGTCACCCCGACGCTCGGCATCCAGCAGATGAAGATGGGCCTGCTCGCCGGCGCCATCGGCATCGCGCTGGTCATCCTGTACTGCCTGTTCTACTACCGGGCCCTGGGCCTGGTGGTGATCCTGAGCCTGCTGGTCTCCGGCGCGATCGTGTTCGCGTCGCTGGTCATGCTCGGTCGCACGCAGGGCTACACGCTCAGCCTCGCCGGCATCGCCGGGTTCATCGTCGCGATCGGTATCACCGCCGACTCGTTCGTGGTGTTCTTCGAACGGTTGAAGGACGAGGTCAAGGACGGCCGGACGGTGCGCAGCGCGGTGCCGCGTGCCTGGGTACGGGCCCGGCGCACGATCCTGTCGGCCGACACGGTGTCGTTCCTGGCCGCCGCGGTGCTGTACTTCCTGGCGCTCGGGCCGGTCAAGGGCTTCGCGTTCACGCTGGGCCTGTCGACGCTGATCGACGTCATCGTCGTCTTCCTGTTCACCCATCCGCTGGTCGCCGTGCTGTCCCGGTCGAGCACGTTCACCTCGCCCCGAGTCTCGGGTCTGGGTAACGTCCGCTCGGACAGGGCGATCACCGAAAGCCAGGCGACCAACCGGTTCGGCGCCGTGCGTACGAAGGAGTCCTGAGTATGAACACCCTTCGCCGGCTCTACCGCGGTGAGACGAACGTCGACTTCATCGGTCACCGCAAGCGGTGGTACCTCGCCTCGGCGATCCTCCTCCTGATCTGTATCGGCAGCCTGGCGTTCCGGGGCTTCAACTTCGGTATCGAGTTCGCCGGCGGCAGCCAGTTCCAGGTGCCGAGCAGGCCCGGGGTGACGCTGCAGGACGTGCGCGCTGCCGTGGAGGACCAGGGCATCACCGTCGTCTCGGCGCAGGCCGCCGGCAGCGGCGGGAACCAGAAGTACGTGGTGCGCACCCCGCAGATCAAGGAGGAGGACAAGCGGACCGCGGCGATCGACGCGGTGTCCAAGGCCGCGCACGTGACGCCGAATGACGTCAACATCAACGAGGTCAGCTCCTCGTGGGGTGGCGCGGTCACCAACAAGGCGCTGCTGGGCCTGGTCGTCTTCCTGGTCGTCGTCGGCGCGTACATCTGGATCCGGTTCGAGCAGAAGATGGCGATCGCGGCCCTCGCCGCGCTCGTGCACGACCTGTTGCTGACCGCCGGGATCTACTCGCTGGTCGGGTTCGAAGTCACGCCGGGCACGATCGTCGGTCTGCTGACCATTCTTGGTTTCTCGCTGTACGACACGGTCGTGGTGTTCGACAAGGTCGAGGAGAACGCGCGCGGCCTGCTCGGCGGCTCCCGGCACACCTACGCCGAGGTCGCCAACCAGGCGGTCAACCAGACCCTGATGCGGTCGATCAACACCTCGCTGATCGGTCTGCTACCGGTGGCCGGTCTGCTGTTCGTCGGTGCCGGCATGCTGGGCGTCGGCACGCTGAAGGACCTGGCGCTGGTGCTGTTCGTCGGTATGCTGACCGGCGCGTACTCGTCGCTGTTCCTCGCCACGCCGTGGCTGGTGGACCTGAAGCTGATCGACCAGCGGTACAAGCTGCACACCCAGCGGGTGCTGGCCAAGCGCGCCGCGGTGGCGAGGTCGGCCGAGGGTGGTGCCGAGGCCGGGGCGGGCCGGGGGCGCGGCAAGGACGCCGCGGCCGGCGACGCCGACGAGGCGGAGCGGGCCAGCGTCGAGGCCATGGCCGCGTCGTCGGCTCCCAAGGTGGGTGCCCGGCCGGCAGGTGGCCGCCAGGGCCAGTCGCGCAAGCGGCCGGGTGGCAAGCGTCGCTGACGCTCTCTGATAAGCGATGATCGTGGAGGCTTCCCTGATTCGCGGGTATTTTCGGGTACCGCGCGGGTCACGGGAAGCCTTCACGATCATGATGGAGGCAGCATGGTAGCGGGTGACAGCGGGCCGGAGCTCGCACGGCGGGTGGCTGACCTGGCCGTCGACGTCTCGGACTTTCCGCAGCCGGGGATCCTGTTCAAGGACCTGACCCCGCTCTTCGCGAGCGGCCCGGACTTCGCCGCGATCGTCGACGCGATCATCGAGTACCACGGTCGCGACTCGTTCGACGTGGTGGCCGGTATCGAGGCGCGCGGCTTCATGATCGCTTCGGCGGTCGCGTACGCGAGCGGGGTCGGCGTGGTGCCGGTCCGCAAGGCGGGCAAGCTACCGCGGAAGACGCTGAGTGAGACGTACGCTCTGGAGTACGGGCAGGCCACGCTGGAGGTGCACGCCGACGCGTTCCGTGCCGGCGAGCGTGTCCTGGTCGTCGACGATGTGCTGGCCACCGGCGGTACGGCGGAGGCGACCCTGAGCCTGGTCGAGCAGGCCGGCGGCGTGGTGACGGGATTCACGGTTCTGCTGGAACTGGCGTTCCTGCAGGGGCGTGAACGACTGAAACCGCGGTCAGTGCACGCTCTTCTGACGGTTTGACGGCCCGATTTGACCTGTCCGTTCGGTTGGTACCCCCGACGATCCGGCCGGAATAGCTTTCTGGGCAGGTAGGATTGCCTTTCCGCCGACGGCGATGAGGAGCGGCGTGTGTCAGGGGAAATCGCCCCTCCCGTGGAGGGCACAGTCAAGCCGATGAACTCTGCCCGTGATTCAACGCCCCATGGGGAGGCCAGGGACCCGTCAGCCGCCGGCCCCGGGCCGGACAGCCGGGGAGCGTCGCGGCCGTCCTCGCGCGACGGGGACCCGACCGACAGCGGGTCGGGGACCTCGGCGGTGGTCCTGCCGTTCCGGCAGGGCAACGGCAGCGGTCCGGCGTCCACGCCCTCGACCGCCCGTCCGGCGGGCACGTCCGGTCGGATCGCGGGCGGCGCGTCGCCGTCCGGCGACGGCACATCCTCGGCCGGTGGCGCCTCGTTCGGTGGTTTCGTGGGTGCGCCGACCGGCCGGCGGGTGCGCGCCCGGCTGGCGCGGTTCAACGCACCCTGGCAGAGCCAGTCGGTCAGCGAGGCACTCGAACCGCTGATCGCCAACCACCGGGCGAGCCATCCGAAGGCCGACATCCGGGTGCTGCAGCGCGCCTACGAGACCGCGGCACGCTGGCACAACGGGCAGTACCGCAAGTCCGGCGACCCGTACATCACCCACCCGCTCGCCGTGGCCGGGATCCTGGCCGAACTGGGGATGGACACGACCACGCTGGTCGCGGCGCTGTTGCACGACACGATCGAGGACACCGCGTACACCCTCGAGCAGATGCGCACCGACTTCGGCGGTGAGGTCGCCCTGCTCGTCGACGGGGTCACCAAGCTCGACAAGGTCAAGCTCGGCGACGCCGCCAAGGCCGAGACCATCCGCAAGATGGTGGTCGCGATGGCCAAGGACCCGCGGGTACTGGTGATCAAGCTCGCCGACCGGCTGCACAACATGCGTACCCTGACCTTCCTGCCCAGCGCGAAGCAGGAGCAGAAGGCCAAGGAGACCCTGGAGATCCTCGCGCCGCTGGCCCACCGGCTCGGTATGAACACGATCAAGTGGGAGCTGGAGGACCTGGCGTTCAAGACGCTGTTCCCCAAGCGCTTCGATGAGATCAACCGGCTGATCGCCGAGCACGCGCCGCAGCGGGAGGCGCTGCTGCGGCAGGTCACCCAGAAGGTCGCGGTCGACCTCAAGGCGGCGAAGATCAAGGCTGAGGTGAACGGGCGACCCAAGCACCTGTACTCGGTCTACCAGAAGATGATCGTGCGCGGACGCGAGTTCGCCGACATCTACGACCTGGTCGGCGTGCGCATCCTCGTCGACACCGTTCGCGACTGCTACGCGGCTCTCGGTGTGATCCACGCGAACTGGCAGCCCGTCCCGGGCCGGTTCAAGGACTACATCGCGATGCCGAAGTTCAACATGTACCAGTCGCTGCACACCACCGTGATCGGCCCGACCGGCAAGCCGGTCGAGATGCAGATCCGGACGTACGCGATGCACCGCACCGCCGAGTACGGCATCGCCGCGCACTGGCGGTACAAGGAGACCAAGGGCGCTACGATCGCCGGCCCGCCGGCGCACATCGACGAGATGACCTGGCTGCGCCAGCTGCTGGACTGGCAGCGCGAGGCGAGCGACCCGAGCGAGTTCCTCGACGCGCTGCGCTTCGACCTGTCCAGCCAGGAGGTGTACGTCTTCACGCCGAAGGGCGACGTGATCGCGTTGCCGACCGGCTCCACCCCGGTGGACTTCGCGTACGCGGTGCACACCGAGGTCGGCCACAAGTGCATCGGCGCGCGGGTCAACGGCAAGCTGGTGTCGCTGGAGAGCACGCTGTCCAACGGCGACGTCATCGAGATCTTCACCTCGAAGTCGCCGACGGCCGCGCCGTCGCAGGACTGGCTGGGCTTCGTCAAGAGTCCCCGGGCCCGCACCAAGATCCGGCAGTACTTCAACAAGGAGCGGCGCGAGGAGGCGATCGAGGCCGGCAAGGAGGCGATCGTCAAGGCCATGCGCAAGCAGGGCCTGCCGCTGCAGCGCCTGTTGACCTCCGACGCCCTGCTCACCATCGCCCGGGACCTGCACCTGGCGGATGTCGCGTCGCTGTACGCGGCGGTCGGCGAGAGCCAGGTCTCGGCACAGTCGGTCGTGCACAAGCTGGTCGCCGGCTACGGCGGCGAGGAGGGCGCGGTCGAGGACATCGCCGAGACGGCGCTGCCGACGCGG
Organism: Planosporangium spinosum; assembly: GCF_049999945.1. Lineage (NCBI taxonomy): Bacteria > Bacillati > Actinomycetota > Actinomycetes > Micromonosporales > Micromonosporaceae > Planosporangium > Planosporangium spinosum. The sequence goes on from NZ_JBLYUB010000013.1 coordinate 121,502, forward strand.
CCCACCCGGCACCCCAGCGCCAGCCCCGACCCCGGCGTGGTCGTCAAGGGCGCCGAGGACGTCTGGATCAAGCTGGCCCGCTGCTGCACGCCGGTACCCGGCGACAAGGTGTTCGGGTTCGTCACCCGCTCCGGCGGGGTGAGCGTGCACCGCGAGGACTGCGCGAACGCACCCGACCTGAAAGCCCAGCCGGAGCGGCTGCTGGAGGTGGCCTGGAAGCCCACGTCCGCGTCGACGTTCCTGGTCGCCATCCAGGTGGAGGCGCTCGACCGGCACAAGCTGCTCGCCGACATCACCAAGTCGCTGTCGGAGGAGAAGGTCAACATCCTCTCCGCGACGGTCACCACGACCCGGGACCGGGTCGCGGTGAGCCGGTTCAGCTTCGAGATGGCCGACCCGAAGCACCTCGGGCACCTGCTGGCGGCCGTGCGGCGGGTGGACGGCGTCTACGACGCCTACCGGGTGACCTCCGGCGCCTGAACCGCACCGGCGGACATCGAAGACCGGCAACACGGCCAGGACCGGCAACGACCACCAGGGCCGGCAACACGGCGAAGGGCGGGCCCATCGGGCCCGCCCTTCAGCTGTTCGCCAGTCGGGTTACGACTGCACCGGAGCGCTCATCGTCAGCGACTGGATCGTCACCGCGGTCTTCGGCGCACCGTCGCCCGGGTTGCTCGGGTCGGCCGGCGTCACCCCGGCATCGGCGACCTTCTGCACCACGTCGAGGCCCTTGGTGACCTTGCCGAGGACGGTGTAGTCGGCCGGGAGCTGGGTGTCCTTGTACACGATGAAGAACTGGCTGCTGCTGGTGGCGGGGGCCTGCGTCTTGGCGATCGCCACCGTGCCGGCCGGGTAGGACGGACGCTTGTCGACCGGCAGGTTCTCCTCGGCGAACTCGTACGACGGACCGCCGGTGCCGGTACCCGACGGATCCCCGCACTGCAGGACGTAGATGCCTTCGGTGGTCATCCGGTGGCAGGGGGTGTTGTCGAAGAACTTCTTGTCGGCCAGGTAGGTGAAGCTGGCCGCCGTGCACGGGGCGTGCGCGGTGTCGACCTGGACCTCGATGGTGCCGACGTTCGCGGCGACGGTCATCGTCTGGGTACCGCTGCGCGGCTCACCGGTGGCCGGCGGCGTACCCACGTCCTTGATCGTCTTCTGCAGCTCCGGGTCCGGGGCCGCGCTGGGGTCGATCTTCGGCTTCCACGCGCAGTTGGTGGAGGTCGCCGACGCCGCCGGGGCGGCGGCGTTGTTCTTGTTCTTGTCGTTGCCCGTGAGCGTCACGATCAGGACGACACTGACGGCCACCACGAGGAAGGCGGCCACGCCGGCACCGATGACGGCCTGCAGTCGGCGGCGCCGTTGGGCGGCCTCGGCGCGCAGCGTCATCTCGCGCTCCAGCTTCGCGCGCGCGGCGGCGCGCTGTTGCCGGTCCCGGTTGGATGTCACGGTCTCTCCCTGCGGTGAACGTACGGGTGGTGTGGGCGGCGGGCGGGCGGCCCGGTCAGGACGCCGACGGGGCCGGGACGGACGCCGACGGGGTCGGGGTGGCCGGCGCGGCGGCCGGGCCGTCGGCCACGGTGAGGCTCTGGATCTTCACCTCGGACTTGGGCTCGCCGTCGGTCGCGCTGCTCTTGGGGTTGACCCCGGCCGCGGCCACCTGCTGCACGAGGTCCAGGCCCTTGGTGACCTTGCCGAAGACGGTGTACTTGGCCTCCAACGACGAGCCGTCCTTGTAGACAACGAAGAACTGGCTGCCGTTGGTGTTCGGCCCGCTGTTGGCCATGGCCAGAGTGCCCGCCGGGTACAGGTTGGCGCTCGGCGTGTCGCCCGACGCCGAGGGCTGCGGGGTGGGCAGCTTCTCGTCGGGGAACTTGTAGCTCGGGCCGCCGCTGCCGGTGGCCGTCGGGTCACCGCACTGGAGGACGTAGATGCCCTCGGTGGTGAGGCGGTGGCACTTGGTGTCGTTGAAGAACTGCTTGCCGGCCAGGTGCGCGAAGCTGGCGACGGTGCAGGGCGCGCCGGCCCGGTCCAGTTCGGCCTCGATGACGCCCTGGTTGGTGGTGATCGTCATGGTGGCGGTGCCGGTCTTGGCGATGCCGGTCGTCGGCGGCTTGCCCACGTCCTTGACGTTGCTGTCGGCGGGCAGAGGCGTCCACGCGCAGTCCTCGGCGGCGCTCGTCTTCGACTTGTTGTCACGGTCGAAGCCGCCGACCGCCCAGACGATGCCGATCACGACCACCACGACCGCGAGTCCGGCGGCGATCGACGCCTGGACCTGGCGGCGCCGGCGGGCGGCCGCCGCGCGGCGCGCGATCTGGCGCTCCAGCTTGGCGCGCGCCAGTGCACGCTGCCGGTCCTTGCTTGGGGCCACCGGACGCTCCCTTCCCACTTCATCGACGACGGGTGAGGCGCATGCCACACGCCGGCAAGAGTGTACGGCGACGTGGGGCTCCGGAGTTAACCCGCCCGTCAACAGATTGATCGAGCGTGGTATTCCCGATCGACGGCAGCCGCGCGGGCTCCACTATGCGCCCGCGACGGCGGGAGCCGGCTGGGAATCGGCCGGGAAACAGCTGAGAGCGTGGTGGCGGATGCGGTTAGGCTCGCCCTTGCTGCGCCGTTAGGCTCAGACCGAAGGTACGTACGGAGGGGTCGAGAGCTTGCTGGTCGCCGGATTTCCCGCCCGGGCGTTGGGGACGAACTGCTACGTCGTCGCGCCGGCCGCGGGGGAGCAGTGTGTGGTGATCGACCCCGGGATCGGGGTCGTCGACCAGCTCGACGCCGTGCTCGCCGAGCACCGTCTGCGGCCCGCCGCGGTGCTGCTGACCCACGGGCACCTCGACCACACCTTCTCGGTCACGCCGGTGTGCGGCGCCCGCGGCGTCACCGCCTACATCCACCCGGACGACCGTGAGCTGCTCGCCGACCCGGCCAAGGGGCTGTCGGCCGACATGACCGCGCTGTTCGGTGGCCGGCTGCCCTGGACGGAGCCGGACGACGTCGCGGAGCTGCCCGACGGCGGCGAGATCACCGTCGCCGGCCTGTCCATCACGGTCGACCACGCCCCCGGCCATACCGGCGGGTCGGTGCTGTTCCGGATGCCGGGCGACGACGCGCCGCTGTGCTTCAGCGGCGACGTGCTGTTCGCGGGCTCCATCGGGCGCACCGACCTGCCGGGCGGCAGTTCCGCGGCGATGATGCGGAGCCTTCGCGAGAAGGTGCTCCCGCTCGCCGACGAGACGGTCGTGCTGCCCGGCCACGGGCCCTCCACGACCATCGGCCGTGAGCGCGCCGGCAACCCGTACCTGCGGGAGGCGAGCGACGCGGCCTTTCCGACCAGAGGCTGGTAGAGATTTCCATGACCCGTCCCCGACCGATCAGCGGCTTCCCCGAGTGGCTGCCGCCGCAGCGGATGATCGAGCAGTACGTCGTCGACCGCATCCGCGACACCTTCGAGCTGTACGGCTTCGCGCCACTGGAGACGCGCGCGGTCGAGCCGCTCGACCAGTTGCTGCGCAAGGGTGAGACCTCCAAGGAGGTGTACGTCCTGCGCCGGCTGCAGGAGACCGGCGAAGCCGGCCCCGGTGGCGCGGCGGCGGACACCGCAGATTCCGACGCGCTCGGGCTGCACTTCGACCTGACCGTCCCGTTCGCCCGGTTCGTCCTTGAGAACGCCGGCAAGCTCCAGTTCCCGTTCCGGCGCTACCAGATCCAGAAGGTCTGGCGGGGCGAGCGCCCCCAGGAGGGGCGCTACCGCGAGTTCCTGCAGGCCGACATCGACGTCGTTGACCGGGACACGCTGCCGTTCCACTACGAGGCCGAGATGCCCCTGGTGGTCGCCGACGCGCTCGGTGGCCTGCCGATCCCGCCGATCCGGATCCAGGTCAACAACCGCAAGGTCTGCGAGGGCTTCTACCGCGGCGTCGGCATCGCCGACCCGGAGGCGGCGCTGCGCGCGGTCGACAAGCTCGACAAGATCGGGCCGGACCGGGTCGCCGACCTGCTGGTGGAGACGGCCGGCGCGACGCAGGCGCAGGCCAAGGCGGCCCTGGCGCTGGCCGAGATCTCGGCCGGCGACGCGTCCTTCGCCGACGCGGTCCGCGCCCTCGGCGTGGACGACCCGCTGCTCGACGAGGGGCTGGCCGAGCTGGTCCGGGTCGTGGAGACCGCGGGTGAGCACGCGCCCGGGCTGCTGGTGGCCGACCTGAAGATCGCCCGCGGGCTGGACTACTACACCGGCACCGTCTACGAGACCCAGCTGCGCGGGTACGAGCGGTTCGGCTCCATCTGCTCCGGCGGCCGGTACGACAACCTCGCCTCGGCCGGTACCGAGCGCTACCCCGGCGTCGGCATCTCGATCGGTGTCTCCCGCATGCTCGGCCTGCTGTTCGGCGCGAACGCGCTGACGGTCAGCCGCCAGGTCCCGACAACCGTGCTGGTCGCCCTGCCGGCCGAGGACGACCGGCCGGCCTGCGAGCGGACCGCCCGGGCGCTGCGGCAGCGGGGGATCGCCACGGAGGTCGCGCCGGCCGCGGCCAAGTACGGCAAGCAGATCCGGTACGCCGAGCGTCGGGGCATCCCGTACGTCTGGTTCCCCGGTGAGCCCGACACGGTCAAGGACATCCGCTCCGGTGGGCAGGTGGAGGCCGACGCCGCGACCTGGCAGCCGCCCGCCGCGGACCTGCGCCCGGTGGTCACCGGGCCGGACGGTGGAGCCTGACACCCGGTAGCCGGCACACCGCGCCCGCCTTCTTGATTGCGGATTGGGCGCGGTGTTTGCTGGGTAGGTGCAGTCGTCCAGTCCGATGAGTCGACCGTCGCCCCCGCGATCGGCTCCCGGCCTCCCACCCGTTCCGAGCCGGGTAGGTGTGCGATGTCCCGCCGCGGTCCCGCCGTCGCCGGTGCGGTCGCCGACGCCGGGGCCGCGAGCGTGGTGACCGCCGGGCCGGGCGGTCGGTGCCGGCAAGGGTGGGAGCGTGGGGTGCCGGTGCGGCTGGACGCCTCGTGAGCCTCGTCTGGGAGATCGAGACCGACCCGCCCGTGGCGGTCGTCCGGCTGGCCGGCCGGCTCGACGTCGACACCGCGGCCGAGGTCCGGCTGGCCGTCCAGACGGCACTGGCCGACCATCCGGCCGCGGTGGTGGTGGACCTGGCCGGGATCGCCGCCGCCGATGACGTCGTCCTCACGGTCTTCAGCGCGTTGAGCCGGGCCGCGGCGGCGTGGCCGGGCTGCCCGGTGACGCTCAGTGGACCGGCCGGCGAGGTCGCGGCCGGGCTGGACCGGATGTCGGTCAGCCGGTCGGTCGCCGTACACCCGAGCCTCGACGACGCCCTGGCTGTCCTGCGGGAGGTGCCTGCGCCCCGGCGGTTCTCCCGACGGTTGCCCACGGCGCCGTCGGTCGCGGGTCCGGCCTCGCGCGCGACGGTCGTGGCGGCGTGCGAGGCGTGGGGGCTGGGCCCGGTGGTGAACAGGGCGGAGCTGGTCGTCACCGAGCTGGTCAGCAATGCGATCCTGCACGCCAAGACCGAGATGGAGCTGACCGTCGCGCTGCGCGAGCCGTTCCTGCACCTCTCGGTAGCCGACGGCAGTGCCGCGCCGCCCCGGCTGATGCCGCCCGACTCGACCGAGGCCGTCGGGGGCCGGGGCCTGATCCTGGTCGAGGCGCTGTCAACGACGTGGGGGTTCCTGCCGACGCGGGACGGCAAGGTGGTCTGGAGCATGCTGCGCCTCGATCCACCGCGGTACGGTGGACGATCGGCCTGAGGGCCGTCCGCCCGGTGACTTCCCGGCCGGGGTCGCGGCGGCGGCCCCTCCCGCAGGCTGAGAGAATTCCGTGGGACCCGTAGTGCCCACGCGCTAGTTTTGCCCGAAACGGGCGAGGCCATGAAGGAGAAGTACCCGTGATCCGTACCCATGACGCCGGCACGCTGCGCGCCGCCGACGCCGGCACGACCGTGACACTCGCCGGTTGGGTCGCCCGCCGGCGCGATCACGGCGGGGTGATCTTCGTGGATCTCCGGGACGCCTCCGGCGTCGTGCAGGTCGTGCTCCGCGGCGCGGAAGCGAGCGAGGACCAGGGACCCGGTCGTGCGGAGATGCCGGGCGTGAGTGAAGCCCACGCGCTGCGCAACGAGTTCTGCGTGCTGGTGACCGGCGAGGTGCAGCGCCGGCCGGCCGGTAACGAGAACCCCGAACTGCCCACCGGCGAGATCGAGGTCGTCACGACCGACCTGGAGATCCTGTCCGAGGCCGCCCCGCTGCCGCTGCCCGTCGACGACAACGTCGAGGCCAGCGACGACATCCGGCTCAGGTACCGGTACCTCGACCTGCGCCGCAGCGGCCCGGCGCGGGCGCTGCGGCTGCGCTCGAAGGCCAACCAGATCGCCCGGACTGTCCTACACGACCGGGACTTCGTCGAGATCGAGACGCCGACGCTGACCCGATCCACGCCCGAGGGCGCCCGTGACTTCCTGGTGCCGGTGCGCCTGCAGCCGGGCACGTGGTACGCACTGCCGCAGTCGCCGCAGCTGTTCAAGCAGCTGCTGATGGTCGGCGGGATGGAGCGGTACTACCAGATCGCCCGCTGCTACCGGGACGAGGACTTCCGCGCCGACCGGCAGCCGGAGTTCACCCAGCTCGACATCGAGATGTCGTTCGTGACCCAGGACGACGTGATCGCCCTCGGCGAGGAGATCGTCGCGAACCTGTGGCGTGAGCTGGCCGGCCACGAGATCAGCACGCCGATCCCGCGGATCACCTGGCACGAGGCGCTTGCCCGGTACGGCTCCGACAAGCCTGACCTGCGCTACGGGCTGGAGCTGACGGAGCTGACCGACTACCTGCGCGGCACCGAGTTCCGGGTGTTCGCCAGCGCCATCGACGCGGGCGGGTACGTCGGCGCCGTGGTCATGCCCGGCGGCGCCGGCCAGACCCGCAAGGAACTGGACGCGTGGCAGGACTGGGCGAAGGCGCGCGGCGCGCGCGGCCTGGCCTACGTCGTCCTCGACGCGGAGACCGGTGAGGCGCGCGGCCCGGTCGCGAAGAACCTCTCACCCGAGCACCTCGCCGGCCTGGCCGGGGCGGTGCAGGCGAAGCCGGGTGACGCGATCTTCTTCGCCGCGTCGGCCTACCGCCGCGAGGCCCAGGAGCTGCTCGGTGCGGCCCGCCAGGAGATCGCCCGGCGCACCGGCCTGATCGACGAGAGCGCGTGGGCGTTCTGCTGGGTGGTCGACGCGCCGATGTTCGAGCGCACCGACGACGGCGGCTGGACCGCGGTGCACCACCCGTTCACCTCGCCCAACGCCGACTGGATCGACCGGTTCGAGGAGGCACCCGACCGGGCGCTGGCGTACGCGTACGACATCGTCTGCAACGGCAACGAGATCGGCGGCGGCTCGGTGCGTATCCACCGCGCCGACGTGCAGCGGCGGGTGTTCGAGCTGCTCGGGATCACCCCGGAGGAGGCGGACGAGAAGTTCGGCTTCCTGCTGGAGGCGTTCAAGTACGGGCCGCCGCCGCACGCCGGCATCGCGTTCGGCTGGGACCGGGTGACCATGCTGCTGGCCGGGGCCGACTCGATCCGCGAGGTCATCGCGTTCCCGAAGACCCGCGGCGGGTACGACCCGCTGACCGCCGCGCCCACGCCGATCACCGCGCAGCAGCGCGCCGAGGCGGGCGTCGACGCCAAGCCGAAGACGGCGGCCGCGCCCGGTACGTCGGGGGTCGCCGTGCCGGTGGAGCACTCCCGCTAGCGTTACAAAAGATCGTCACAACGTCCCGGGGCATGACCGGCTGGCAAGATCTCGGGACATGTCCCGCCCCGAGCCGACCATGACCCCGCCGACGACCGAGAGGCGTACGCCGCGGGTCGAGTCGCTGACGGGCCTGCGCTGGTTCGCCGCGTTCGCGGTCTTCCTGTTCCACGCCGGTCAGATGCTGCCGCTGCCGAAGGGGCGCGAGATCTTCGCGCTGGGCGACGCGGGCGTCACGTTCTTCTACATCCTGTCCGGCTTCGTGCTGACCTGGTCTTTCTCGCCCGACGTCGGGGTACGGACGTTCTACTGGCGCCGGTTCGCCAGAGTATGGCCGATGCTCGCGGTCAGCACCGTGTTCGCCTGGCTGTGCTTCGCGCAGGTGTGGCAGGAGTCGTGGAAGCAGACCCTGCTCAGCCTGACCCTCGTCGAGTCGTGGTTCCCGCCGCAGGGTGTGTACCGCGCCAACCCGGTCGCCTGGTCGATCTCGTGTGAGGCGTTCTTCTACCTCGTCTTCCCGTTCCTGATCCGGCCGATCGTGCGGGCCCGGCTGCGGGTTCTCGCCGCGGTGGCGGCCGGTCTGCTGTTCGTCGAGTGGGCCTACTGGTTCACCGTGCGCGACTTCGTCGACCCGGCGAACTTCTGGATCGACCTCTCCTGGCTCCTGCGCTTCCCGCCGTACCGGTTGGTGGAGTTCCTGCTGGGCATGGTGGCCGCGGCGGCCCTGCGGCAGGGGTGGCGCCCGCGGATCAACCTGTGGTTCGCGCTGGGCCTGGTCCCGGTCGGCGTGCTGGTGCTCTGGCAGGGCGCCGAACACGGCTGGTGGCAGCCGCTGTGGTCGGAGCAGGGCCTCACTCCGGTGTTCGCGGTGGTCGTCGTCGCCGCCGCGCTGCGCGATCTCAACGGGCAGTCGTCGTTCCTGCGCAGCCGGCCGATGGTGTCCCTCGGCGCCTGGTCGTACGCGTTCTACCTGGTGCACCTGTCGGTGCTGTACTGGTTCACCAAGCACGTGATGCCGGCCGGGGCCGGCTGGTCCAACCTCGCGCCCATGCTGATCACCGCAGCGGCGACGGCGGTCCTGGCCTGGATCTGCTACCGGTGGATCGAGCACCCGACCGAGCGGACCCTGCGCCGGCTGTACCCGCGCCGGGCCGTCCCCGCCCGGTCGGCCCCGGCCGCCACCGTTCCCGCCCAGCGGGTCCCTACCACCGTCGCCGACCAGTCGGTCGATGCGTCCGTGGGCGTTCCTGACACGGCCGGCGTCGACCTGCCCCGGTAGATCCCGGCGCGGGTCGCGGTTCTCCGCGTCGATCCGGCCATCGCGTCGTCGCCGACGGGGGCGCGCGAGGACCGTCCATTCGGTTGAATCGGGTGACGTTACGGCGCCCGATTCAACCGCGCCCCGGGATGGTCCAGTAAGGTCCCTCTGCCGATAGCGGCGGCCGTCGGCGGTATCAATGTCTCGCCCACGGGTGGCTTGCCTGGTAGCCCCGCTGTCTGTCACGACACAGCCCGTCGGCCGTGACCGCGCGGGTGAGAGCCTACTGATGGAGTCGTTTCACATGCTCCGGTTGACCTTGCTGTTCGGTGGCCTGCCGGTCGCCACGCTCGCCGCTGCCTGGTACGCGATGCGCCCCCTCGGCCCCGTGGTGGGGGCGTGGCGGCTGGCGGCGGTCAGATCCGCCGTCGTCGTCGGGGCCGGCGCGACCGTGGGCGCCGAGGTGCTGTCCGCCGCCGGGCTGCTGACTCCGACCGGATGCCGCGTCGCATGGCTGGTCGCGCTGGCCGGCGCGGTCGCGGGCGCGGTCGTCCGGTACCGCCGCGGGGCCGCGACGGAGCAGGGATCGGCCTCGACATGGACGCGGCCCGGGTGGGTCGAGTGGCTCGTGATCGCGGCACTGGGAGCGGTGGCCGTCGGTACCCTCGTGGTGGCGCTGGCGGCTGAGCCGAACAACTGGGACTCACAGGCCTACCACCTGCCGAAGGTGGAGCAGTGGACGGCGAACCGGTCGGTCGAGCTGTATCCGGCGAGCTACCTGTTGCAGGGGGCGCTCGCGCCCGGCGCCGAGTACCTGCTGCTGCACCTGCGGTTGCTCACCGGCGGAGACCGGCTCTACAACCTTGTGCAGTGGGGCGGCGGGGTGCTCTGCGCGGTAGCGGCGTCACGGGTCGCCGCGCAGCTCGGCGCCGGCCGACTCGGACAGCTGGTCACGGCCCTCACCGTGGGCACCGCGCCGATGGTGGTGCTGGAGGCCACCAGCACCCAGAACGATCTCGTCGCGGCGGGGTGGTGCGCGTGTGTCGCAACCCTCGTCATCGATGCCGCGTGGAGCCGGCTCCGCATGGTGGACCTGCTGCTCATGGGCTCCGCGACCGGGCTCGCGATGTTCACGAAGTCAACGGGCATGGTGGCGGCGGGCCTGCTGATGACGATGTGGTTCGTCGTGCGGGCATGGCGGGTACGGTCGGTGCGGTCGGCGACGCGGTTGGCCGGGGCGGCGCTCGGGGTGGCGGCGATCGTACTGGTCGTCAACGGGCCGTTCCTGACGCGGATGATCGTCACCTTCGGGAATCCGCTCGGCCCGCCGGACGTGCGTGGCCACGCCCTGGCCCGCCACGATCCGCTCGCTGTCACGGTCAACGCGGCGCGACTCCTGCAGACCGCGATCATGGTTCCCGATGACAGCGTGAACGCCTTCACCGCCGACGCCGTGAAGCGGCTGGCCACCGTGCTCGGCCAGGACGTGAATGATCCGGCCACCACTCGCGACCTGCCGTTCCCGCAGGTGCGGTACGTGGGGCCGGACGAGGATTTCGCGTCGTTCCCGTTGCAGGTCGTCGCCGTCGGAGTCGGTCTGGTGTGGTGCCTGGTGTGGCGTCGCCGTGATCCCCGGGTAGCCGTCTACGCGCTGACCTGCCTCGCGGTCGGGATCGGTTTCGCGGCGACGCTCCGATGGCAGCCGTTCGGCAACCGGCTGGTCCTGCCCGGCCTGGCGGTGGCCGCACCGCTGACCGGGCTCGCCGCCGACGCGCTGGCCCGGCGGTTCCGGGCGCCCGCCCCGCGGGCCGTCGTCGCCGCCGGCCTGGCGATCGTGCTGGCCGGGGCCGGCGCGATCGGGGTGAACGCGATCCTGTTCGGTACCCCGCGCGGGCTGTACGGGCCGAACTCGGTGCTGACGACCGACCCGCTGCACACCCGGTTCAACCGGGTGGAGGCGTTCCTGCCCGACTACGAGTGGGCGGCCGCGGAGATCCGGGCGTCGGGTGCCCGGCGGGTGGGCCTGGTCCAGGGACCCTACTGGTTCGAGTACCCGTGGTGGGTCATGCTGCGCGACCGCCGGATCGTCCAACTGGTATCGGATATCCCCGGCCATCCACCAGCGTCGCCGACCTCGGTCGACGCCATCATCTGCGGAGCTCCGGCGCCGTCGAGTTGTGCCTCGCTGATACCGCCCGGCTGGACGGTACAGGCCCACCAGTCCGTCACCCTCGCGTTGCCGCCCGCCCGGTAGGAGGAGGCCCAGTGGACACCCCAGTACGGGCGGTGAGCACCCTCCCGGGTCCCTCGGCCGTCGTCGTCTCCGCCGCGCCGGCGGCGGGCCGGCCACCGCGCGAGGGCCGGCTCGCCGTCATCGACGGGCTCCGTCTTGTCGCAGCCCTGGTCGTGGTGGTCTACCACTACACCTTCCGGGCACCCCAGGTGTGGGGCCAGCCGGCGCCCACGCTGTTTCCCCGGGCGACGCTGCTCACGCAGTACGGCTGGCTCGGCGTCCACCTGTTCTTCCTGATCAGTGGTTTCGTGATCTGTATGAGCGCCTGGGGGCGGGACCTTGGCGGGTTCTTCGTGTCCCGGGTGGTGCGGCTGTTCCCGGCGTACTGGTTCGGGGTACTCGCCACGGCTGCCGTGCTCCTCGCCGTCCCCGCCCCGGGACAGCCGCGGCCGCTTGTGACCCAGGTCCTGGTCAACCTGACGATGCTGCAGATTCCGACGCACGTGCCGCACATCGATGGGTCGTACTGGAGTCTCTGGGAGGAGTTGCACTTCTACCTACTGTTCGCGCTGCTGGTGTGGCGAGGACTCAGCTACCGCCGGGTCGTGCTGTTCTGTGTGCTGTGGACGGTCGCGTCGGTCCTGGCCAGCGGCTCGTCGGACGTCGTGGTCCACCTCGTCGTGGGCGATGAGCTGTCGTCGTTCTTCATCGCCGGAGTCGCGTTCTACCTGATGTACCGGTTCGGCCCGAACCTGCTGCTGTGGGGCATCGTCGGCGTATCGCTGGCGCTCGGTCTGCAGCGGATCCACCCGGCCGCGATGACGATGGAGGGGCTGGGCGTGCACAAACACACCTGGCCCGGTGTGGTCGTGGTGATCACCGTGATCTACGCGGTCATGGCGGCTGTCGCTCTCGGCTGGTTGAACTGGATACGGGGCCGGTGGCTGGTCGTCGCCGGTGCGCTGACCTACCCGCTGTACCTGCTGCACCAGGTGATCGGGTACGCCGTGATCCTGCACCTGCACGACCGGGTACCGCGGTGGCTGCTGGTGGCCGGGCTGACCGCCGCGATGCTCGTCGCCGCCTGGCTGGTGCACCGGGTCGTCGAACGACCGTTGGCCCCACGGTTGAAGCGGGCCCTGGTCAGCGGGCTGTCCGGCGCGGCCGTGGATCAGCGGCCGCGAGGACACAGGTAACCTCGGCGCGGTGGACGACACGGGACTTTTCGAACTTGCCGGCTCGCACTCGCGCGGCGACGCTGCCGACGACGCGGCGGCGGAGATGTTCGCCGCCCCGCGCGAGGACGCGCCGCTGGCGGTCCGCATGCGTCCCCGTACCCTCGACGAACTCGTCGGCCAGGACCACCTGCTGGCGCCGGGCGCCCCGCTACGCCGGCTGGTCGAGGGCGACTCGCCGATGTCGGTGATCCTGTGGGGGCCGCCCGGCTGCGGCAAGACCACGATCGCCCACCTGGTCGCGGGAGCGACCGATCGCCGGTTCATCGCGATGTCCGCGCTGACGGCCGGGGTGAAGGACGTGCGCGCGGTGATCACCGAGGCCCGCCGGACGCGGCGCTCCGGCGGGCCGCAGACCGTGCTGTTCATCGACGAGGTGCACCGCTTCAGCAAGACCCAGCAGGACTCGCTGCTCGCGGCGGTGGAGGACCGGACGGTCACGCTGCTCGCGGCGACCACCGAGAACCCGTACTTCTCGGTGATCTCGCCGCTGTTGTCGCGCTGCGTGCTGCTCACCCTGCAACCGCTCGACGACAACGCGGTGCGTGGCCTGCTGCGGCGGGCGGTCGCCGACGAGCGTGGCATCGCCCGGGCCGTCACCCTCTCGGCCGAGGCCGAGGACCATCTGGTACGGCTGGCCGGCGGTGACACGCGTAAGGCGTTGACCGCGCTGGAGGCGGCCGCGGGCGGGGCGCAGGCGCAGGGCGCGACCGAGATCGACCTGCCGACCGCGGAGAAGGCCGTCGACGTGGCGGCGCTGCGCTACGACCGGGCCGGTGACGCGCACTACGACGTGGTGAGCGCGTTCATCAAGAGCATGCGCGGCTCCGACGTCGACGCGGCGCTGCACTGGCTGGCCCGCATGCTGGTGGCGGGGGAGGATCCCCGGTTCATCGCCCGGCGCATGGTGATCTTCGCCAGCGAGGACATCGGCATGGCCGACCCGATGGCGCTGGTCGTGGCGAACGCGGCGGCAACTGCCGTCGAGTACGTCGGCATGCCCGAGGTGCAGCTCAACCTCGCGCAGGCGGTGATCCACCTCGCCACCGCGCCCAAGTCGAACGCGGTCACCACGGCGATCTTCGGTGCGATCGCCGACGTGCGGGCCGGCGTCGGCGGCCCGGTGCCCCGGCATCTGCGCGACGCCCACTACTCCGGCTCGAAGGGGCTCGGGCACGGCGTCGGGTACGCGTACCCGCACGACGACACGCGCGGGGTGGTCACCCAGCAGTACCCGCCCGACGGCGTGGTCGGCCGCGACTACTACCGGCCGACCAGCCACGGCGCGGAGCGCCCGGTGGCCGAGCGGCTGTCCCGGCTGCGCCGGATCGTGCGCGGCGGTGGGACCGGTAGCGGTGGGCACGGCGACGCGTCCTCCTGACGAGGGTCGTGCGGGCCGGTTCCCCGCCCGGACCGGGGACCAACCGGCCTGCTCCCCGCCGGCACCGGATCGCAAGACGGTGAGATGGGACAGTCGCGACGCGACATGTCGATACCGACGGTAGGGTCTTGCGGAGTCGGCGTATGTATGGGTGTGCCCGAAGGAGGAAGTCGTGCAGATGCATGGCTGGGAGATAGCGCTGCTGATCGTGTCCGGTGCGTTCGCGTTGCTCGTGCTCGCGCTGATCGTTCCGATTCTGCGGCTGCGGCACACCGTCGATCAGGCGACCAGGGCGCTGCGGGACGTCGCCGACGCCACCGGTCCCATGCTCGGCAACGTCAACGAGACGGTCGCCAACGTCAACACCGCGCTCGGCCAGGTGCAGACCTCGCTCGACGGGGTGAATCTCCAGCTCGCCCGGCTGGACACCATCACCGACCACGTCCAGCACGTCACCGCCAACGTCGCCAACCTGTCGACCGTGGTGACCGCGGCGGCCGCGAACCCGCTGGTCAAGGTCGCCGCTTTCGGGTACGGCGTGCGCAGCGCCGCCGCCCGGCGCCGCCGCTCCGACGAGGAGGCCGAGGTGCGCGCCGAGCTCAAGCAGCGCCATCGCCGGCCGCGGCACAGCGCCTGAGGAAGGAATGACATGCGACGACTGTTGTGGCTCGGGGTGGGACTGGCGGTCGGGGCGCTGGTGGTCCGGGCGGTCAACAAGAAGATGCAGGCCCTGACACCGGCGGGCATCGCCGGATCGGTGCAGGAATCCGCTGTCGGTCTGCTCGAACAGGTGCGTAGCTTTGTAGAGGACGTCCGCGAGGGCATGGCCGAGCGCGAAGCCGAGATCCACCAGGCGTTCCAGGCCGGTGCCCTGCTGGAAGAGTACGAGGAAGAGGGAAACCAGAACCGATGAGGACAGCGGAGATCAAGCGGCGGTTCCTGAGCCACTTCGAAGCCAACGGCCATGCCGTCGTGCCGAGCGCCCCGCTGCCCGCCATCGACGACCCCAACCTGCTGTTCGTCAACGCCGGCATGGTGCAGTTCGTGCCGTACTTCCTGGGCCAGCGCACGCCGCCGTTCCAGCGGGCGACGAGCGTGCAGAAGTGCATCCGTACCCCGGACATCGACGAGGTCGGCAAGACCAGCCGGCACGGCACGTTCTTCCAGATGAACGGCAACTTCTCGTTCGGCGACTACTTCAAGGAAGGCGCGATCACCCTCGCCTGGGACCTGATCACCAAGCCGGTCGACGCCGGCGGCTTCGGTCTGGACCCCGAGCGCATCTGGGCGACCGTCTACCTCGACGACGACGAGGCGATCGACATCTGGCACAAGAAGGTCGGGCTGCCGTTGGCGCGCATCGTGCGCCGCGGCAAGGCCGACAACTACTGGTCGATGGGTATCCCCGGCCCGTGCGGGCCGTGCTCGGAGATCTACCTCGACCGCGGCCCGGAGTACGGGCGCGAGGGCGGCCCGGAGGTCGACGAGGACCGGTACATGGAGTTCTGGAACCTCGTGTTCATGCAGAACGAGCGGGGGCCGGGCACCGACAAGGAGAACTACCCGATCCTCGGCCCGCTGCCGGCCAAGAACATCGACACCGGCATGGGCCTGGAGCGGATGTCGTCGCTGCTGCAGGGCGTCGACAACATCTACGAGATCGACGAGATCAAGCCGATCCTCGCCCACGCCGCGGAGCTGACCGGTAAGCGGTACGGGACGCAATCGGGCCACATGGCGAGCGAGTCGCACCCCGACGACGTACGGCTGCGGGTCATCGCCGACCACGTGCGCACCGCGCTGATGCTCATCGCCGACGGGGTCACCCCGTCCAACGAGGGCCGGGGCTACGTGCTGCGCCGCATCATGCGCCGGGCGATCCGGGCGGTCCGGCTGCTGGGCTGGCAGGGGCCGGCCATGCCGGAGCTGCTGCCGGTGGCGCGCGACTGCATGGCGCCGTCCTACCCGGAGGTCGCCACCGACTTCCAGCGGATCTCGAGCTACGCGTACGCCGAGGAGGAGGCGTTCCTGTCGACGTTGCGCGCGGGTACGACCATCCTCGACACGGCGGTGGCCGAGACGAAGAAGACCGGCGGCAGCCGGCTGTCGGGCGAGCAGGCGTTCCAGCTGCACGACACGTACGGCTTCCCGATCGACCTCACCCTGGAGATCGCGGGCGAGCACGGGCTCTCGGTCGACGAGGAGGGCTTCCGGCGGCTGATGAGTGAGCAGCGCCGCCGGGCGAAGGCGGACGCGCAGGCGCGCAAGACCGGCCACGTCGACCTGTCGGCGTACCGGCAGGTGCTCGAGGCGGGCGGCCCGGTGGAGTTCACCGGGTACGAGGAGACCCGGCGCGAGTCGCGGCTGCGCGCGGTGCTGTCCGGCTCCGGTGCCGGGCTGACCGGCGCCGGGGTGGGCGACACGGTCGAGCTGGTGCTCGACACGACCCCGTTCTACGCCGAGGGCGGTGGCCAGCAGTCCGACCAGGGCATCATCACCGTCGGGGGCGGCAGCGTCGAGGTGTTCGACGTCCAGCAGCCGATCCCCGGCCTGATCGTGCACCGCGGCCGGGTCGTCGAGGGCGAGCTCCGCACCGGCGAGACCGGGTACGCCGAGATCGACGTGGCGCGGCGGCGGGCGATCTCGCGGGCGCACACGGCGACGCACCTGGTGCACACGGCGATGCGGCAGTTCCTGGGCGAGTCGGCCACCCAGGCGGGTTCGCTCAACGCGCCCGGCCGGCTGCGGTTCGACTTCAACACCCCGGGCGCGGTGCCGGCGAGCGTGCTGCACGACGTGGAGCAGCAGGTCAACGAGGTGCTGATGAGCGACCTCGACGTGCGCGCGTTCATCACATCGCTTTCGGAGGCGCGCAAGCTCGGGGCGATGGCGCTCTTCGGTGAGAAGTACGGCGACGAGGTGCGCGTCGTGGAGGTCGGTGACTACGCCCGCGAGCTGTGCGGCGGCACCCACGCCGCCCGCTCGGGCCAGCTGGGCCTGGTGAAGATCCTGAGCGAGTCGTCGATCGGCTCCGGGGTGCGCCGGGTCGAGGCGCTGGTCGGCATGGACGCCTTCGGCTATCTGGCGCGCGAGCACCTGCTGGTCAACCGGCTCGCCGAGCTGTACCGGGTGCCGGGCGACCAGGTGGCCGACCGGGTCGAGCAGACGATCGCCCAGCTGCGCGACGCCGAGAAGGAGCTGGAGAAGCTGCGCGCCCAGCTCGTCCTGGCAAACGTCGGTGCCCTGGCGGCCGGAGCGCACGACGTGGCCGGCGTGGCCTACGTGGGTACCGAGGCGCCGGAGGGCGCCGGCGCGAACGAGGTGCGCACCCTCGCCCAGGAGATCCGGGGCCGGATGCCGGCCGACCGGCCCGCCGTGGTGGCGGTGACCGCCCGTTCGGGTGGCAAGGCGTCGCTGATCGTGGCGACCAACCCGGCCGCGCGCGACCGTGGCCTGTCGGCGGCGACCCTGGTCAAGGGTGCGCTGTCGGGTCGCGGCGGGGGCAGTCCCGAGCTGGCCCAGGGCGGCGGGGTGCCGGCCGGTGACGCGGCCTCGTTGCTGGTCTCGGTGGAGAAGGCGATTGCTGGTTCATGATCGTGGATCGTGGACACCCGGCGGGTCGGTGACCCTGCCGGGTGTCCAGGGTCGCGGAGAGGTCGTGCGGTGAACCGCGGCCGTCGGATCGGTGTCGACGTCGGCACGGTACGGATCGGGGTGGCGATCTGCGACCCGGACGGGATCCTGGCGACGCCGCTCGCCACCGTCCCCCGTGACGTCACGCAGCGTGATGATCCTCCGTCCGACATGGTGGAGATTGCCCGTCTTGTGCGTGAGCACGAGATTGTCGAGATCATCGTTGGACTGCCGGTGAACCTGGCCGGCAAGGAGGGGCCGGCAGCGGTCGCCATCAGGAAATACGTGGAAATTCTAAAGACGGTTGTCGATTCGGTGCCGGTCCTGTTCACGGACGAGAGGATGTCCACCGTGGCAGCGGCGCGTAGGCTGTCGGAGCGAGGCGTCCGGGGGCGGCGCCAACGGGCGGTCGTCGACCAGGCGGCCGCCGTGGAGATCCTGCAGACCTGGCTCGACTCACGGCGGAGGCGACCCTGATGTTGGACGAGCTGGAGCTCGCGTTCGACGACCATGATCGCGGACGTGGGCAGCGCAGCCGGCATCGGCGCTCCTCCGTCGCCCGCCGCGGCGGCGACGTACCGCCCAAGCGGCGCGGCCGGTCACTGCTGGCCCTGGCGCTGACGCTGGTACTGCTCGGCGTCCTCGGCGCCGGCGGGTGGTACGGCTACACCAAGGTCAAGGGATTCTTCATCGCGCCCGACTACGCGGGCGCCGGGACCGGTGAGGTCACGGTGCAGGTGCGGCCGGGTGACTCGGCCACCGCCATCGGCCAGACGCTGGTCGACGCCGGCGTGGTCAAGAGCGTCAAGGCGTACACCGACGCCGCCAAGGCCGACCCGCACGGTCAGGACGTCCAGCCCGGCACGTACCAGGTCCGCAAGCAGATGCGGGCCAAGGACGCCCTCGCGCTGCTGCTCGGCAACGACAGCAAGCTGGTCATGAAGGTCACCATCCGCGAGGGTCTCACCATGCAGGCGACCTTCCAGGAGTTGTCGAAGGCCACCAACATCCCGGTGGACCAGTTCCAGGCCGCCGCCGAGGACCCGGTCGCGCTCGGGGTTCCGGATTTCTGGTTCAACCGCACCGACGGCAAGCAGGCCAGCAAGACCGTCGAGGGCTTCCTGTTCCCCGACACCTACCACTTCGACCCGGGCGTGACGGCCAAGCAGATCCTCATGAAGATGGTCGGCAACTTCATCTCGGTCACCGGCGAGAGCAAGATCGTCGACCAGGCGCAGGCCAAGCAGGTCTCGCCGTTCGAGGCGCTGATCACCGCGTCGCTGGTCCAGGCCGAGGCCGGCACCAGCGCCGACATGCCGAAGGTCTCCCGGGTGGTCTACAACCGGCTCAACCACAAGCCCACCGCGATGCCGCTGGAGTTCGACTCGGCCACCAACTACTGGCGTGAGCTGCACGGCCAGGAGCGCAAGCACAACCTGAGCACGCCGGAGCTCAACGACCCGAGCAACCCGTACCGCACGTACGGCGTGTCCGGGCTGCCGCCGGGGCCGATCGGCAACCCCGGCAAGGAGGCGCTGCTCGCGGCGATCAACCCGGCGCCCGGACCGTGGCTGTACTTCGTGCGCATCGACAAGGCGGGTAACTCGGCGTTCGCCGACAACCTGCCCGAGCACGAGCGCAACATCGCCACCGCCCAGAAGAACGGCGCCTACTGACGTGTCCGCTGACGTGCCCACCCGGCAGAACGGTGTTTCCTGAGGTGTCCGACCGCCGTGCCGCGGTACTCGGCAAACCGATCGCGCACTCGCTGTCCCCGGTGATCCACAACGCCGGCTACGCGGCGGCCGGGCTGGCCGGCTGGCGCTACACGGCGATCGAGTGCGGCGAGTCCGAACTGCCGGACCTGGTCGCCGGGCTGAGCCCGGAGTGGGCGGGGCTGTCGCTGACCATGCCGCTGAAGGAGGCGGCGCTCACGGTGGCCGACGCCGTCTCGCCGGTCGCGGCCGCGGTCGGTGCGGCCAACACACTGGTACGCGGAGAGCGCGGCTGGTACGCCGACAACACCGACGCGCCGGGGATCGTCGACGCGCTCGCGGCGGCCGGCGTCCGGACCGCGACCCGAGTGGCCGTGCTCGGCGCCGGCGGTACCGCCCGGGCCGCCCTCGCCGCCGCGGCCGACCTGGGCGCCGACGTCACCGTGTACGCCCGGCGGCCAGCGGCGATCGCCGAGCTGGAGCCGGTCGCTGACGCCCTCGGGGTGACGCTGACCGGCGCGTCCTGGGACGCCGCCGCCGGCTGCGCCGACGCCCCGGTGGTGATCTCCACTGTGCCCAGGGGGGTCGCTGACGGCCTCGCCGGAGCGGTCCGGTGGCGGCCGTCGGTGGTGCTCTTCGACGCGCTGTACGACCCGTGGCCCACGCCGCTGGCCGCCGCGGCCGCGCGGGCCGGTTGTCCGGTCGTGTCCGGTCTCGACCTGCTGCTGGCCCAGGCGGTACGCCAGTTCGAGAGCTTCACCGGGGTATCCGCGCCGGTGGAGCCGATGCGGGCCGCCCTCGCGGCGGCCCGGCGCTGACCGCCCGTACCGCCGTTCCGGCCCGGCGCTGACCGCCCGTACCGCCGTTCCGGCCCGGCGCTGACCGCCCGTACCGCCTTCGGTGAGCCGTTTTGGCCGGTCAAGTCGGTGATAGGGTCATCCGAATGGTTGAGTCGCACACGCGCACCCGTCGTGGACGGTGGACGGACGGACAGGTCGCGGGAGGCCGGATGGCGCTGGACGCTCACAAGGGTGCCAGGTTCGACGCGTTGCTGGAGGCGCAGGAGGAGCGCCTGATCGACAGCTGGACGGAGAAGATGGCCAGCGGGCTGCGTGGCCGGCTGACCGGGGCCGAGCTGCGCCGGCAGGCCACGGAGCTGCTCGGCGCGCTGCGCGCCGCCACCGCCGGTGGGACGTTCGACCTCGGCGCTGAGGCGTCGGCCGAGCTGCGCGCCGTCCTGGGAGAGCTGTCGCGCGACCGGGCCCGCGGCGGGTTCAGCCCGTCCGAGACGGCGACGAGCGTCTTCGCGCTCAAGGACGCGTTCATCGAGGTCTTCGGGTACGGCAACGCCGACGCCCGTACGCTGCAGGCCTTGATCGCGTTCATCCAGGTGGTCGACCAGCTCGGGCTGTACACCTTCGAGACGTACGGGCAGGCCCGCGAGGAGCTGATCACCGAGCAGGCCGAGCAGCTGCTGGAGCTGTCCACGCCGGTGGTCAAGCTGTGGGAGGGGGTCGTGGCGGTGCCACTGGTCGGCACGCTCGACTCCGCGCGGGCCCAGGTGGTCATGGAGAAGCTCCTGCACGCCCTGATCGAGACCGAGTCGACGTACGCGATCATCGACATCACCGGCGTTCCGGCCGTCGACACCCAGGTCGCCCAGCACATCCTCAAGACCGTCGTCGCCGCCCGACTGATGGGCGCCGAGTGCGTCATCTCCGGGATCCGGCCGCAGATCGCCCAGACGATCGTGACCCTGGGGATCCAGTTCGGTGACATCGTCACCAAGTCGAACCTGGCCGACGCCCTGGTACACGCCATGCGCGCGAGCGGGGTCGACATCGTCCGCCGCGCGGCGCGCCGGGAGGCCTGATGGACCGGGTGCCGATTCTCAAGCTCGGTGACGTGTTACTGATCTCCATCCAGGTCGACCTCGACGACCGGACGGCGATCCAGCTACAGGAGGACATCGCCGAGCGGATCGTCGCCAGCGGTACCCACGGTGTGATCATCGACATCACCGGGCTGGACGTCGTCGATTCGTTCGTCGGGCGGATGCTGTCCAGCATCGCGTCGGTCTCCCGGGTGCTCGGCGCCGACACGGTGGTGGTGGGGATGCGCCCCGCCGTCGCGATCACTCTCGTCGAGCTGGGACTGTCCCTGTCGGGCGTGCGGACCGCGCTCAACGTCGAACGCGGCCTGCGCATGCTCGAGGAGTCCCGGGCCGGCCGCCGGCTGTACCGCGACGACGGCGAAGTCGCCGCGGGCACGGCGGCCGACCGGTGACGACGCTCAGCTGGCACGGTGACGTCCAGGGCGGCCGGACGGAGCGTGACACCATGTGCGAGATCCAGCCCATCGCGGCGGACGAGGACGTGGTGCGGGTACGCCAGCTCGTCCGGCGGGTTGCCGTGGCGGCGAAAATGTCGCTGGTCGACCAGACGAAGCTGGTCACGGCGGCGAGTGAACTGGCGCGCAACACCCTGGCCTACGGCGGCGGCGGCACGGCGACCGTGGAACTCGTCGACGACGGGAGGCGGGCGGGCGTACGCGCCGTCTTCGTCGACTCCGGCCCGGGTATCCCGGACGTGGAGCTGGCACTGTCGGACGGGTACACCACCGGCGGCGGGCTCGGTCTGGGGCTGGGCGGCGCCCGGCGGCTGGTGGACGAGTTCGACATCCGGACGGAGAGGTTACGGGGTACCTGTGTGACGGTGACGAAGTGGGCCCGCTGACTCCGGCGGTGCCCGTGGTGGACGAGGCCGGCTGGTTCCGGGTCGACGACGCGGCTGCCGCCGGATCGGTGCGGCGGGCCGCGGCGGCCCTGGGTACCGGCCTCGGGCTGGACGAGCGGCGGGTCGCCGAACTGGCCATCCTCGGCGCCGAACTGGCCAGCAACCTGCACAAGCACGCCCGGGCCGGCCAGGTGGCACTGCGCTCGATGCGGTACGGCGACGACGCCGGCGTCGGACTGGTCGCCGTCGACGCCGGGCCCGGGATGGCCGACGCGGCGCTGTCCCGGCGCGACGGCCACTCCACGACCGGCACGCTCGGTATCGGTCTGGGCGCCATCGACCGGCTCGCCACCACGTCGGACCTGTACTCGCTGCCGGGCCGGGGCACGGTGATCACCGCCGAGGTGTGGGCCGCAAGCGTGGTCGCCGACGCGGCGGTCACGGGCCTGTCCCGGCCGATGAGCGGCGAGTCGGTCAGCGGCGACGCCTGGTCGGCGCGGGTCGCCGAGCGGCTCCAGTTCATGCTCTGCGACGGGCTCGGCCACGGCCCGCTCGCGGCCGCGGCGTCCCGGGTCGCCGTGGACGCGTTCCGGGACGGACCGCCGGGCGGCCCGGCGGCGATGGTGGAGCACCTGCACCGGGCGCTCGGCCGGACCCGTGGCGGCGCCGTGGCCGTGGCCGAACTGGACCCGGAGACCGCGACGCTGCGCTACGCCGGGCTGGGCAACATCGCCGGCCACGTGGTGCGCCCGGACGGCGGTGGGCGGCGGGGCCTGGTGGCGCTGCCCGGGATCGCCGGCCACGAGGGGCGGGGGGTACGGGAGTTCAGCTACCCGGTCGCCCGGGGTGACCTGGTCGTGATGCACTCCGACGGGGTCACCGACAAGTGGCGGCTGACCGACTACCCGGGGCTCATGGCGCACACGCCCCTGGTGGTCGCGGCCACCCTGCTGCGCGACGCGGGGGTCCGCCGTGACGATGCCACGGTGATGGTGACCAGGGTGGCGCGGTGACCGGCGGTGGGGCCGGCCGACCCGACGAGGCCCGGCACCAGCGTGATGACGTGCTCCGCGAGCGCGACGGGCTGCTCCGCGAGCGCGACGAGCTGATGAAGCACCGCGACGAACTGCTGCGGCGCAACGCCGAGCTGGAGGAGACCAACCGGGGCGTCACGGCGCGCTACACCCAGCTGTCCGAGGAACTGGAGGAGACCAACCGGGGTGTCGTGGCGCTCTACGCCGAGCTGGACGAGCGGTCCGCGCAGGCCCATGAGGCCAGCCGGGCCAAGAGCCGGTTCCTGGCCAACGTCAGCCACGAACTGCGGGCGCCGGTCGCCGCGATCATGGGGCTGGTGAGGCTGCTGGCCGACCCCGGCTCCGACCCGCTCACCCCCGAGCAACGCCAGCAGGTGGACCTGCTCGCCGCCAGCGCCGGTGAGCTGCTGGCACTGGTCAACGAGTTGCTCGACCTGGCCAAGGCGGAGTCGGGACGGCTCGAGCCGCACTGGGCCGAGGTGTCGCTCCCGGCGCTCTTCGGCCAGCTACGCGGCACCGTACGGGCGCTCCTCACCCAGCCCGACGTGACGTTGCGGGTGGACGGTCCGGTGGGGATCCCGGTGCTGATCACCGACGAGTCGATGCTGACCCAGGTACTGCGCAACCTGCTGACCAACGCGGTGAAGTTCACCGCGCGGGGCGAGGTGCGGCTGACCGCCGTACCGGGGGAGGAGCCCGGCACGGTCCGGCTGGCGGTCTCCGATACCGGCATCGGCATCGCCTCCGCCGACGTCGAGCGGGTGTTCGAGGAGTTCTACCAGGTGCCGGGCGTCCGGCAGGCGACGATGCGCGGTACCGGGCTCGGCCTGCCGTACGCGCGGCGCCTGGTCGGCCTGCTCGGCGGCTCGCTCACCCTGCGCAGCGAGCCCGGGCAGGGTTCGGTCTTCACGGTGACGCTGCCGGTGCGCCCGGCGGGGGCCACGCCGGGCGCCGCACCGGGGCGGGCCAGGCCGGCGGAGGGCGGTACCGGTACCACCGGCCTGCCGGCCGGCCCGAGGTCAGTTCCGGCCGCGGTGCTGCGCCGGGTTCTGGTCGCGGATGACGACGAGGCCTTCCGGCTGTTCGCCGGGCAGGCGTTGCGGGCGGTGGCCGAGGAGGTCGAGGAGGCCGGCGACGGCCTGCACGCCCTCACCCTCATCACCCGCCGGCGCCCCGACGTCGTCCTGCTCGACGTGCGCATGCCGGAGGTCGACGGGCCGGCCGTCCTGGAGGTCCTCGCCGCGGACGAGGGGCTGTGCGACATTCCCGTGGTGGTGGTCACCGCCGAACCGCCGGACGAGGCGCCCGGGTCGTCGGCTGCCGCGCCGGGCGGCTCCATGGCCGGCGCGCTCGCGCACGCGGCCGCCGTGCTCGACAAGGCCGGCCTCACCCCGCAGGCGCTCGCCGAGGCCGTCCGCGCCGCCGCCGGAGTCGCCGGTGGGGCCGCCGCTACGGAGGGAGGCGCGCCGTGACCGCGGCCCCGGCCACCGTGCTGGTCGTCGACGACAGCCGGACGAAGCGCTACATCATCGGTAGCTGGTTACGCCGGGCCGACCTGACCGTGGTGGAGGCGGAGACCGGTGCGGCCGCGCTCGAACTGCTCGACCGGGTCGAGGTCGACGCGGTCGTGCTGGACGTGCAGCTGCCCGACATGAGCGGCTTCGACGTGTGCGAACGGATCAAGACACATCCCCGGCACGGCTCGCTGCCGGTGGTCCAGGTCTCCGCGACCGCCGTCAACGTGCTCGACCGTACCCAGGGACTGAACCGGGGCGCCGACGCCTACCTCGCCGAGCCGATCGAACCCGACGAGCTGCTGGCGACCGTACAGGCGGTGCTGCGCTACTACCGGGCCCGGCAGCGCGCCGAGCGGCTGGCCACGCGGCTGGCCGCGCTGGCCGAAGCGACCCTGGAGGTCAACCGGGCGGCCAGTTACGAGGATCTGCTCCGGGCGGCCGCGACCGGCGCCAGCCGGATGTTCGCCGCACCCGCCCTGGCCAGCGCCGGCCGTCCGGACGGGGTACGGCTGATGGCCGTCGACCCCGGCGACGGCTCGCCGGCCTCGGCCGCCGCGTGGGCCGGCCCGCCGCCGTCCGGGCTGGCCAACACCCGGGTCGGTGCGGCCGTCCACACCGAGCCGGCCGACCGCTGGACGGCGCTGCTGCCGACGGTGCCGGGTCAGGGCGTGTCCATCGCCGCGGTGCGGGTGCGCGAGAGCCGGGCGCCCGGTTTCGTCACGGTCGGGGTGGACCACCTCGACGACGACGACGCCCACGTGCTGCGCCAGCTCGGGCAGGCGATGGCGCTCGCGGTCGAGGCGATGCGGATCCACGACGAGGAGCGGTACGTCGCGCTGACCGTGCAGCGCAGCCTGCTGCCCCGGCAGCTGCCCGAGGTCCCCGGCTTCGACCTGAGCGTGCGGTACGTGCCGGCCGGCTCGCAGGCCGAGATCGGCGGGGACTTCTACGAGCTGACGACGATCGACGGCCAGCTCGTCGTCGCGATCGGCGACGTGGTCGGCCATTCGCTGCACGCCGCGACCGTGATGGCCGAGCTGCGCCACGCGCTGCGGGCGTACGTGGTCGAGGGGCACGGCCCGGCCGCGGTGCTGCGCGAGCTGAACCGGCTGATGGTCCGGCTGCTTCCCGATGAGATCGCGACGGTCTCGGTGCTGATGGTGGACCCGGCCACCGGCCGGGTCCGGGCTGCCAGCGGCGGGCACCTGCCGCCGCTGCTGATCTTCGACGGCAAGGCGCAGCCGGTCGAGGTGACCGGGCCGCTGCTGGGGGTGGAGGTGGACCGCCCCGACGAGGTGATCTTCGACCTGCCACCGGGCGCGGTCCTGGTCCTGCTCACCGACGGCCTCGTGGAGCGCTACGACCGGTCGTTCGACGCGGGGCTGGGCATCGTGCTGGACGCCGCCGCCGACGTCGAGGACGACCTGGAGGCGTTCGCCGACCGGTTGCTCGCCACGCTCGACGTCGACACCAGCGAGGACGACGTCGCGCTGGTGGTCCTGCGCCGCAGTGTGCCCGACCTCTCCCGTGATCATGGAGGAGATGCGGGGTCCTAGCGCCGGAGAGTCTCCAGGATCACTGTCAGCCACTGGGATCGGGCGACAGGCCGGTCACGCGACGTGCCAGACTGTGACGCGTGCTGCGCTGGTTGACCGCTGGAGAATCCCATGGCCCGGCGCTCGTCACGATCCTGGAGGGCCTGCCCGCCGGGGTCCCGGTGACGAGCGCGGACATCGCCATCGAGCTGGGCCGCCGTCGCCTCGGATACGGGCGGGGCGCCCGGATGAGCTTTGAACAGGACGAGGTCGAGATCATCGGCGGTGTCCGGCACGGCCTGACGCTGGGCAGTCCGGTCGCCGTACGGGTGGGCAACACCGAATGGCCCAAGTGGGAGAAGGTCATGTCGGCCGACCCGCTGAATCCGGACGAGCAGGCTGAGCTGTCAGCCCTCGCCCGCAACGCCCCGCTGACCCGGCCCCGGCCCGGCCACGCCGACCTCGCTGGCATGCAGAAGTACGGGCACACCGACGCCCGGCCGATCCTGGAGCGGGCCAGCGCCCGGGAGACCGCGGCGCGGGTCGCCGCGGGCACGGTCGCGCGGTCGCTGCTGCGCGAAGCGCTCGGGATCGAGATCGTCTCGCACGTCGTCGAGCTGGGTAGCGTGGCCGCCAAACCGGGCCTGCTGCCCCGGCCGGAGGACGCCGCTCGCATCGACGCCGACCCGCTGCGCTGCCTCGACCCCGAGGCGAGCGCCCGCATGGTCGAGGAGGTCGACGCGGCCAAGAGGGACGCCGACACGCTCGGCGGCATCGTCGAGGTGCTCGCGTACGGGGTGCCGCCGGGCCTGGGCAGCCACGTCCAGTGGGACCGCAAGCTCGATGCCCGCCTGGCCACCGCGCTCATGTCGATCCAGGCGATCAAGGGTGTGGAGATCGGTGACGCCTTCACGCAGGCCCGTTCACGCGGATCGCAGGCCCACGACGAGATCGTCCCCACCCCGGACGGGGTCCGGAGGGTCACCGACCGCGCCGGCGGCCTGGAGGGCGGCATCACCAACGGGGAGCCGCTGCGGGTACGGGCCGCGATGAAGCCGATCTCCTCGCTCAACCGGGCGCTGTCCACCGTGGACGTGGTCACCGGTGAGCCGGCGACCGCCATCAACCAGCGTTCGGACGTGTGCGCCGTGCCGGCCGCCGCCGTGGTGGCCGAGGCGATGGTGGCGCTGGTGCTGGCCGAGGCGGCGCTGGAGAAGTTCGGCGGCGACTCGGTGGCCGAGATCCGCCGCAACCTGCGCGGCTACCTCGACAACCTGGTGATCACGTGAGCGCTCCCGTGTGTGTCCTGGTCGGGCCGCCCGGCGCCGGCAAGACCACCGTCGGCCAGCTCGTGGCGGACGCGCTCGGGGTGGCGTTCGCCGACGCCGACGCGCATATCGAGGCGATGGCGGGCAAGCCCATCCCCGAGATCTTCATCGACGACGGCGAGGAGCACTTCCGGGCGCTGGAACGCACGGCGGTGGCTGCCGCCCTCGACGGTTTCCCGGGCGTGCTGGCGCTCGGTGGCGGGGCGATCCTGGACGCCGAGACCCGCAAGCGGCTGGCCGGGCACCGGGTGGTGTACCTGTCGGTGGAGCTGGCCGACGCCGTCAAACGGGTCGGGTTGGGGGCGGGCCGGCCGCTGCTGGCGCTCAACCCGCGCGCCACCCTCAAGTACCTGCTCGACCAGCGCCGGCCGCTGTACGAGGAGGTCGCCACGGTCGTGGTGGCCACGGACGGCCGTGCCCCCGACGAGGTCGCGGCCGAGGTCGTGGCCGTGCTGACCAGCTGAGCGCGCCGGCGCGGGAGAGGATCGCAGACGCATGAGCCAGCCGACCGTCATCGAAGTGGGCGGTGACCAGCCGTACCGGGTCGTCGTCGGGCGTGACCTGCTCGCCGACCTGCCGCCGCTGCTCGCCGGTGCCGCCCAGGTCGCGGTGCTGTTCGCGGAGCCGCTGCGCGGGTACGCCGACCGGGTCGCGGCCACCCTGCGCGACGCGGGGTTCGCTCCGCTGCCGGTCGAGGTGCCCGACGCCGAGTCGGGCAAGAGCATCGAGGTGGCCGCCCGCTGCTGGGACGCGCTGGGCGGGGCGGGCTTCACGCGTACCGATGCGGTTGTCGGCGTCGGCGGGGGAGCCGTCACCGACCTGGCCGGCTTCGTCGCCGCCTGCTGGCTGCGCGGGGTCCGGGTGGTGCAGGTGCCGACCAGCCTGCTCGGCATGGTCGACGCCGCGGTCGGCGGCAAGACCGGTGTCAACACCGCCGCCGGTAAGAACCTGGTCGGGGCGTTCCACCCACCGGCCGGCGTGCTCTGCGACCTGTCGACGCTTTCCACCCTGCCCGCCGACGACCTGCGGGCCGGGCTCGGCGAGGTGGTCAAGTGCGGGTTCATCGCCGACCCGGCGATCCTCGATGTCGTCGAGGCCGATCCGGGCGCCGCGACCGACCCGGGCAGCGCGGCGCTGCGCGACCTGGTCGAGCGGGCGATCCGGGTCAAGGCCCACGTCGTCGGGGAGGACCTGCGCGAGTCCGGGCTGCGCGAGATCCTCAACTACGGCCACACGCTGGGGCACGCGATCGAGAAGCGGGAAGGGTACCGCTGGAAGCACGGCCACGCCGTATCCGTCGGCCTGGTCTTCGCCGCGGCCCTGGCGCGCCACGCGGGCCGGCTCGACGACGCCACCGCCGCCCGGCACCGGGCGGTGTTGACCTCACTCGGCCTACCGGTGTCGTACCCCGCCGACGCGTGGCCGGACCTGCACGCGGCCATGCGGGTGGACAAGAAGGCGCGTGGCACCCGGCTGCGCTTCGTCGTGCTGGACGGGCTGGCCCGGCCGGCCATCCTGGACGCCCCGTCCGACGACCTGCTGCGCGCGGCGTACGAGGTGGTGGCGGCATGAGCGAGGGCCGAGCGAATCATGGACTCAGTGATTGCCTTCATGGCGTCGCCGAGCGAAGCGAGGTGACGGTATGAGCGAGGGCAGCGAGCGAATCATGGACTCAGTGATTGCCTTCATGGCGTCGCCGAGCGAAGCGAGGTGACGGTATGAAGGTGTACGTGCTGAACGGTCCGAACCTGGGGCGGCTGGGTACCCGGCAGCCGGAGGTGTACGGCGCCACCACCCACGCCGACCTGGCCACGATGTGCGTGGCAGCCGGCAAGGAGCTGGGCCTCGACGTCGAGGTCCGCCAGACCGACGCCGAGCACGAGATGCTGGGCTGGCT
This sequence comes from Planosporangium spinosum, assembly GCF_049999945.1. Taxonomy (NCBI): domain Bacteria; kingdom Bacillati; phylum Actinomycetota; class Actinomycetes; order Micromonosporales; family Micromonosporaceae; genus Planosporangium; species Planosporangium spinosum. Next base: position 150,760 of record NZ_JBLYUB010000013.1, read on the forward strand.
GCACGCGGCCGCCGACGAGGGCGCCGCGGTCGTGCTCAACCCCGGCGCCTGGTCGCACTACTCGTACGCGCTGCGCGACGCCTGCGCCATGCTGCGCGGGCCGCTGGTTGAGGTGCACATCTCCAACATCCACGCCCGGGAGGAGTTCCGGCACCACTCGGTCGTGTCCGCGGTCGCCACCGGTGTGATCTGCGGCCTCGGCGTCGACGGGTACCGGCTCGCCCTGCACCACCTCGCGGCCCGGTCCTAACGGCGATCGTGGACACCGTGCGGGCCCGTGGCGCCACACGGTGTCCACGATCGCCGTCAGTGGCTGGGGCCCATCGACGGGTGATCGCGGCCGGGCGGGTACACTTCTTCGGTTCAGTAGGCGACCGAAGACGGAGACGCGCGTACGTATGGCCACCACCAACGACCTCAAGAACGGCCTGGTTCTCAACCTCGACGGCGAGCTGTGGGCCGTCGTGGAGTTCCAGCACGTCAAGCCGGGTAAGGGCGGCGCGTTCGTGCGGACCACGCTCAAGAACGTGCTCTCGGGCAAGGTTGTCGACCGCACCTTCAACGCGGGCACCAAGGTCGACACCGCGACCGTCGACAAGCGGACGATGCAGTACCTGTACGCCGACGGCGACGACTTCATCTTCATGGACCTCGACACCTACGACCAGATCCCGGTCCCGGGTGCGACCGTCGGCGACGCCGCGAAGTACCTGCTGCCCGAGGCGGAGGCGACCGTGGCCACCCACGAGGGCGTGCCGCTGTACGTCGAACTGCCCACCAGCGTGATCCTGGAGGTCACGTACACCGAGCCGGGTCTGCAGGGCGACCGCTCGACCGGTGGCAACAAGCCGGCGACCGTGGAGACCGGCGCGACCGTGGCGGTCCCGCTGTTCATCTCCACCGGCGAGAAGATCAAGGTCGACACCCGTGACGGCCGTTACCTCGGGCGGGCGTGAGTCGGTCGTGAGTAAACCCGGCGGCCGCAGCTTCACCGGCGACGTCACCTCGACGATGTCGTCGCGCCGCAAGGCGCGCAAGCGTGCCCTGGACGTGCTCTACGAGGCCGATCTCCGGCAGTCGCCGATCACCGACGTGCTGGATGCGTACCTGGAGCGCCTTCCCGAGCCGCGACCGGAGCAGCTCGACTACACGGTTTCCCTGGCCAACGGCGTGGCGCAGCAGCGCGACCGGATCGACGAGCTGATCGCCAGCTACGCGGAGGGGTGGACGCTCGACCGGATGCCGGTGGTGGACCGCAACCTCGCCCGCATCGCCGTGTACGAGCTGGTCTACCGGGACGAGATCGACGACGCGGTCGCGATCACCGAAGCGGTGGAGCTGGCGAAGGCCCTCTCCACGGAGGACTCGCCGCGTTTCCTCAACGGCGTCCTCGGCCGCATCGCGGAGTACGCCACCCGCTGACCGGCCGCACGAACAGTGCCGTACGGAGACGACCGCGTCGACCCGGGAAGAGCACCGCCCCTCGTGGGCGGCTCTCCTCCCGGGTCGACGCGTATGACCCCGTGGGTCAGGAGTTGAACAGGCTGCGCGGGTCGGCGACGGTCACGCCGGCCTCGGTCAGCCGCTCGACCAGCGCCGAGGGCGAGTAGTCGTAGACGATGGCGAGCGCGCGCAGGTCGTCGGCCCGGATGGAGAGCACCCGGCCGTTGTAGTCGCCGCGCTGCTGCTGGATCGCACGGGCGTACCGGGCGACGTAGGCCAGGTCCTCGGCGGTCTGGTCGTAGAGCTTCTCGAGGTCCAGAACGATCTTGTTCGTCGGCTCGTGGCGGACCCCGCTACCTTCCGGCAGCAGTTCGGCCACCGGGACCCGGTAGAACTCCGCCAGCTCGGCGAGGCGCGAGACGGTTACGGCGCGGTCGCCGCGCTCGTACGAGCCGACCACGACGGCCTTCCAGCGCCCGGCCGACTTCTCCTCCACGCCCTGCAGGGACAGCCCCTGCTGCTGTCGGATGGAGCGCAGACGGGCGCCAAGGGATTTGGCGTATTCAGACGGCATACGGACACTCCCAGTCACTGGCCCGAGGGTTCTCCCGAGCAATCGCTACGGAGCGTGACCGTAACCGGCTCAAGAGATGTGGTCAAGTAGTCCTGACCCTTGCGTTTGCCTGGTCAGCCCGGTTGCTAGGCTGGCTGCCGGCCCGACGTCCTTTAACGACCCGTCCAGCGAGGCGGGGAAGGAGGTCCATCTTGTCGTACCCATCGTCCGGTTTCCCGGCTCCGGACGCCCCCGCGAACAGCGCGGAATCCCGTGCCACGGCGGCAATCCCGCCCGACGGTACCGGTGATCCGACGAACCCGCCGCGGGGCACGCCCCCCGCGTTCCCGGCCTTCTCCGCCGCTCCCGGCGGCCCCTCGCCGTCACCGTCCGCCGATTCCGGTGTCGTCGACGGCCCCGCGAAGACAATCCTTTCGGCCACCGACATCGCCCGGGTGGTGGACAGGATCGCGCACCAGATCCTGGAGAAGACCTCCGGGGCGGCCGACACGATCCTGCTCGGCGTACCCACCCGCGGTGTGCCGCTGGCGCACCGGCTCGCCGAGCGGATCCACACCTTCGAAGGGGTGACGGTGCCCGTCGGGGCGCTCGACGTCACCCTGTACCGCGACGACCTGCGGCTGCGTGGCGCACGGGCGCTCGGCCGCACCGAACTTCCGCCCGGCGGCATCGACGGCCGGCGGGTGATCCTCATCGACGACGTGCTGTTCTCCGGGCGGACCGTCCGGGCCGCCCTCGACGCGCTCGGCGACCTGGGGCGCCCGCGGGTGGTGCAGTTGGCCGTCCTGGTCGACCGCGGCCACCGTGAGCTGCCGATCCGCGCCGACTACGTGGGTAAGAACATCCCGACGGCGCTGGCCGAGAACGTACGGGTGGCGCTGACCGAGACCGACGGCGCCGACGAGGTCCGGCTGCTGGGAGGTACCCGATGATCCGTCACCTGCTGTCGGCGGCCGACCTGGACGCCGCCACCGCGACGTTCGTCCTCGACACCGCCCGCGAGATGGACGCGGCCATGCAGGGCCGCGAGGTCAAGAAGCTGCCGACGCTGCGCGGCCGTACCGTGGTCAACCTCTTCTACGAGGACTCCACCCGCACCCGGATCTCGTTCGAGGCCGCGGCCAAGCGACTGAGCGCCGACGTGATCAACTTCTCGGCCAAGGGGTCGAGCGTGTCCAAGGGGGAGAGCCTCAAGGACACCGCGCTGACCCTGCAGGCGATGGGCGCCGACGCGGTCGTGATCCGCCACTCCGCGTCCGGGGCGCCGCACCGGCTGGCGAACTGGATCGACGGCACCGTGGTCAACGCCGGCGACGGCACCCACGAGCACCCCACCCAGGCCCTGCTGGACGCGTACACGATGCGGGCGCGGCTGGGCCGGCTGGCCGGCCTGAACGTCGCGATCGTCGGCGACGTGCTGCACAGCCGGGTGGCCCGCTCCAACGTCCTGCTGCTGCACACCCTCGGCGCGAAGGTGACGCTGGTCGCGCCGCCGACGCTGCTGCCGGTCGGGGTGGGCGCGTGGCCGGCGGAGACCAGCTACCACCTCGACGCGGTGCTGCCAGAAGCGGACGTGGTGATGATGCTGCGGGTCCAGCGCGAGCGGATGGACCAGGCGTACTTCCCGTCGGCCCGGGAGTACTCGCGCCGCTACGGCCTGGACGCCGCGCGGATGCGGCGGCTGCCCGAGCACGCGATCGTGATGCACCCGGGGCCGATGAACCGCGGCATGGAGATCGCTCCGGAGGTCGCGGACTCCGCCCGCTCCACCATCGTCGAGCAGGTCGCCAACGGCGTGAACGTCCGGATGGCCGTGCTCTACCTGTTGCTCGGAGGGAAGGCATGACGTACCTGATCAAGGGTGTGAGCGTTCTGGGTGGCCCTGTGACGGACCTCCTGGTCCGCGACGGGGTCGTCGCGGAGCTGGGCACCGGGCTGTCCGCGGCCGGCGCCCGGGTGATCGACGCCGACGGTCTGGTGGCCCTGCCAGGGCTCGTGGACCTGCACACCCACCTGCGCGAACCCGGCCGCGAGGATGCCGAGACGGTCGAGACCGGCTCGCGGGCGGCCGCGCTGGGCGGGTACACCGCGGTCTGCGCGATGGCGAACACCTCGCCGGTGGCCGACACCGCGGGCGTGGTCGAGCAGGTCTGGCGGCTGGGCCGGGAGGCCGGGCTGGTCGACGTGCAGCCGGTTGGCGCGGTCACCGTCGGCCTGGCCGGTGAGCAGCTCGCCGAGCTGGGCGCGATGGCCGACTCGGCGGCCCGGGTGCGGATCTTCTCCGACGACGGTCACTGCGTGCACGACCCGCGCCTGATGCGCCGGGCCCTGGAGTACGTCAAGGCGTTCGACGGTGTGGTGGCCCAGCATGCCGAGGAGCCGCGGCTGACCGCGGGCGCCCAGATGCACGAGGGCGAGGTCGCCGCCCGCCTGGGCATGACCGGCTGGCCGGCCGTGGCCGAGGAGTCGATCATCGCTCGGGACGTGCTGCTGGCCGAGCACGTCGGCGCGCGGCTGCACGTCTGCCACGTGTCCACCGCCGGCAGCGTCGAGATCCTGCGCTGGGCCAAGCGGCGCGGGGTACGGGTCACCGCCGAGGTCACCCCGCACCACCTGCTGCTCACCGACGAGCGGGCGACCTCGTACGACCCGGTCTTCAAGGTCAACCCGCCGCTGCGGACCCCCGCCGACGTCACCGCGCTGCGCGACGGCCTGGCCGACGGTGTGATCGACATCGTGGCCACCGACCACGCGCCGCACGCGGTGGAGGACAAGGAGTGCGAGTGGGCCTACGCACGGCCGGGAATGCTGGGCCTGGAAACGGCGCTGTCGATCGTGGTCGACGTGGCGCTGGACCGGCTCGGCTGGGACGGGATCGCGCAGCGGATGTCGCGCACCCCGGCCCGCATCGCCGGCCTGGCCGAGCACGGCCTGGATCCGGCGGTCGGCGTCCCGGCCAACCTGACCCTGATCGACCCGGCCGCCCGCTGGACGGTCGAGCCGGGTGACCTGGCCAGCCGTAGCCGCAACACCCCGTACGCGGCAATGACGCTGCCGGCGCGGGTGATCGCGACGTTCCTGCGCGGCGAACCCACGGTCCTCGACGGAAAGGCAACTAAATGACGAGGCGGCGGAGCGCGGTACTCGTGCTCGAAGACGGCACGACGTTCCATGGCGAGGCATACGGCGCCATCGGGGAGACCTTCGGCGAGGCGGTCTTCTCCACCGGCATGACCGGCTACCAGGAGACCCTGACCGACCCGTCGTACCACCGGCAGGTCGTGGTCATGACCGCGCCGCACATCGGCAACACCGGCGTCAACGGCGAGGATGACGAGTCCGGCCGGATCTGGGTCGCCGGGTACGTGGTGCGCGACCCGTCGCGTACGTACTCCAACTGGCGGGCCGGCGGCGGCCTGGAGGAGCGGCTCGCGGCCGAGGGTGTGGTCGGCATCTGCGAGGTCGACACCCGGGCGCTGACCCGGCACCTGCGCGAGCGCGGTGCCATGCGGGTCGGCATCTCCAGCATCGACGACGACGTCGCGGGGCTGCTGGAACGGGTCCGCAGCTCGCCCGAGATGGCCGGCGCCGACCTGGTCGGCGAGGTCACCACCGACAAGCCGTACACCGTGGCCGCCGACGGCGAGCACCGGCTCACCGTCGCCGCCATCGACCTGGGCATCAAGCGCAACACCCCGCGCCGGATGGCCGCCCGCGGCATCACCACCCACGTCCTGCCGGCGACCGCGGGCGTCGACGACGTCCTCGCGACCGGCGCCGACGCGGTGTTCCTGTCCAACGGCCCCGGCGACCCGGCCACCGCCGACCCCCAGGTGGCCCTGACCCGTGACCTGCTGCGACGCGAAGTGCCGCTGTTCGGCATCTGCTTCGGCAACCAGATCCTCGGCCGGGCGCTGGGCCTGGGTACGTTCAAGCTCAAGTACGGACACCGCGGCATCAACCAGCCGGTGCTCGACCGCGGCACCGGCAGGGTCGAGGTGACCGCGCACAACCACGGCTTCGCGGTCGCTGCCCCGCTGGACAGGACCGTGGAAACCGACTTCGGCCGGGCCGAGGTCAGCCACGTCTGCCTCAACGACAACGTCGTCGAGGGGCTGCGACTGCTGGACGCCCCGGCGTTCTCGGTGCAGTACCACCCCGAGGCCGCGGCGGGCCCGCACGACGCCGACTACCTGTTCGACCGCCTTCTGGAGTTGGTGCAGCGTGCCTAAGCGGACCGACATCTCCCACGTCCTCGTGATCGGGTCCGGCCCGATCGTCATCGGCCAGGCCTGCGAGTTCGACTACTCCGGCACCCAGGCGTGCCGGGTACTGCGCGCCGAGGGGCTGCGGGTCACGCTCGTCAACTCCAACCCGGCGACGATCATGACCGACCCGGAGTACGCCGACGCCACGTACGTGGAGCCGATCACGCCCGAATTCGTCGAGCTGGTGATCGCGAAGGAGCGGCCGGACGCGCTGCTGCCGACGCTGGGCGGGCAGACCGCGCTCAACACGGCCGTCGCGCTGCACGAGGCCGGGGTGCTCGACAAGTACGGCGTCGAGCTGATCGGCGCCGACATCGACGCGATCCGCCGCGGCGAGGACCGGCAGCTGTTCAAGGAAATCGTGGCCAAGGCCGGTGCTCGCATCGGCTTCAGTGATGCTGCCGGTGGCGACCTCGTTCCTCGTAGCCGGGTGTGCCACTCGATGGACGAGGTGCGGGAGACGGTCGCCGAGCTCGGTCTGCCCGTCGTCATCCGGCCGTCGTTCACCATGGGCGGCCTCGGCTCCGGCATGGCGCACACGCCCGAGGACCTCGACCGGCTGGCCGGCAGCGGCCTGGCCGCCTCGCCGGTGCACGAGGTGCTCATCGAGGAGAGCGTGCTCGGCTGGAAGGAGTACGAGCTGGAGCTGATGCGCGACCGCAACGACAACGTGGTCGTGGTCTGCTCGATCGAGAACGTCGACGCGATGGGCGTGCACACCGGCGACTCGGTCACCGTCGCGCCGGCGATGACCCTCACCGACCGGGAGTACCAGCGGCTGCGCGACCTCGGCATCGCGGTGCTGCGTGAGGTCGGGGTGGACACCGGCGGCTGCAACATCCAGTTCGCGGTCAACCCCGACAACGGCCGGCTCGTCGTCATCGAGATGAACCCCCGGGTGTCGCGCTCGTCGGCGCTGGCCTCGAAGGCGACCGGCTTCCCGATCGCGAAGATCGCGGCGAAGCTGGCCATCGGGTACACCCTCGACGAGATCCCCAACGACATCACCCGCGAGACCCCGGCGGCGTTCGAGCCCACGCTCGACTACGTCGTGGTGAAGATCCCCCGGTTCGCGTTCGAGAAGTTCCCCGGCGCCGACCCGGAGCTGACCACGACGATGAAGTCCGTCGGCGAGGCGATGGCGCTGGGCCGCAACTTCACCGAGGCGCTGGGCAAGGCCATGCGGTCGGTCGAGACCAAGGCGAGCGGATTCTGGACGCTGCCCGACCCCGACCGGACGCTGGAGGAGACCCTCGACGCGCTCCGCGTCCCGCACGACGGCCGGCTGTACACGGCGGAGCGGGCGCTGCGGCTGGGCGCCGGCGTCGACGAGGTGGCCGCGGCGTCCGGGTACGACCCGTGGTTTGTCGACCAGATCGCCACGCTGGTGGACCTGCGTGCCGAGATCGAGACCGCGGCCGTGCTCGACGCGCCGCTGCTGCGCCGGGCCAAGCGGGCCGGGCTGTCGGACCGGCAGATCGCCGCGCTGCGCCCGGAACTGGCCGGCGAGGACGGGGTGCGTACCCTGCGCCACCGGCTCGGCCTGCGCCCGGTGTACAAGACGGTCGACACCTGCGCCGCCGAGTTCGCCGCCAAGACGCCGTACCACTACTCGTCCTACGACGTCGAGACCGAGGTCATCGGCTCCGACCGGCCGAAGGTGCTCATCCTCGGCTCCGGCCCGAACCGGATCGGCCAGGGCATCGAGTTCGACTACTCCTGCGTGCACGCGGTGCTGGCGCTGCGGGAGGCTGGACCTCCGCGCGAGGGAGCGGAGGGAGCGAGCGCTTCCTGGACGGGCTACGAGACCGTCATGGTCAACTGCAACCCGGAGACGGTGTCGACCGACTACGACACCGCCGACCGGCTGTACTTCGAGCCGTTGACGTTCGAGGACGTCCTTGAGGTGTACCACGCCGAGAATGAGTCCGGCCTGGCTGCCGGCGGCCCGGGCGTGGTGGGCGTGATCGTGCAGCTGGGCGGGCAGACCCCGCTGGGGCTGGCCCGGCGCCTGGCCGAGGCCGGCGTGCCGATCGTCGGCACGTCGCCGGAGTCGATCCACCTGGCCGAGGAGCGCGGCGCGTTCGGCCGGCTGCTCGACGAGGCGCGGCTGCACTCCCCGGCGCACGGCACGGCGACGAGCTTCGCCGACGCCAAGGCGATCGCCGACGAGATCGGCTACCCGGTCCTGGTCCGCCCGAGCTACGTGCTCGGCGGCCGGGGCATGGAGATCGTCTACGACGAGGCGACGCTGCGCGACTACATCGGCCGCGCCACCGCGATCTCGCCGGACCACCCGGTGCTGGTCGACCGGTTCCTCGACGACGCCATCGAGATCGACGTCGACGCGCTGTGCGACGCCACCGGCGAGGTGTACCTCGGCGGGGTCATGGAACACATCGAGGAGGCCGGCATCCACTCCGGCGACTCGTCCTGCGCGCTGCCGCCGATCACGCTGGGCACCGCCCACATCGAGGAGGTGCGCCGCTACACCGCGGCGATCGCGCGGGGCATCGGCGTGCGCGGGCTGCTCAACGTCCAGTACGCGCTCAAAGACGACGTGCTGTACGTGCTGGAGGCCAACCCGCGCGCCTCGCGCACGGTGCCGTTCGTGTCCAAGGCCACCGCGGTGCCGCTGGCCAAGGCCGCCGCCCGGATCGCGCTCGGCGCGACGATCGAGGAACTGCGCGCCGAGGGCATGCTGCCCCCGGCCGGTGACGGCAGCACGCCGTCGCCGCGCACCCCGATCGCGGTCAAGGAGGCGGTCCTGCCGTTCAAACGGTTCCGCACCCGCGCCGGTAAGGGCGTCGACAGCCTGCTCGGCCCGGAGATGAAGTCCACCGGCGAGGTCATGGGCATCGACCGCGCGTTCGGCCACGCCTTCGCCAAGTCCCAGGCGGCCGCCTACGGCTCCCTTCCCACCAGCGGGAAGATCTTCGTCACGGTCGCCAACCGGGACAAGCGGGGGATCGTCTTCCCCGCCAAGCGCCTGGCCGACCTCGGGTTCTCCATCCTCGCCACCGACGGCACCGCGTCGGTGCTGCGCCGCTACGGCGTCGAGTGCGAGGTGCTGCGCAAGCACTTCGAGGGCGACGACGGCACCCGCGACGCGGTGGAGCTGATCGGCTCCGGCGAGGTGGCCCTGGTCATCAACACGCCGCAGGGATCCGGGCCGCGTCAGGACGGGTACGAGATCCGTTCGGCCGCCGTCGCTGCGGACATCCCGTGCATCACCACGCTGCCGGGCGCGGCGGCCGCGGTGATGGGCATCGAGGCCAAGATCCGGGGTGAGATGACGGTACGCCCGCTCCAGGAGCTGCACGCCGCGCTGCGCGGCGACGAGGCGTGACGTGGGTTGGCGCGCTCCCGGCCGTCCCGGCCGGGAGCGCGCCGACGCCGGGGTGGTCGGCCGGGAGCGCACGCCGACAGAGGGTGGGTAGCCGGTGAACGTGTACGAGAAGCTCGCGCGGCCGGTGCTGTTCCGCACGGGGGGCGGCGACGCCGAGGCGGCCCACGAGTCGACGCTGCGCTGGCTCGCCCGGGTGGGCCGGGTGGCGCCCCGCCGGCCGTACTCGCCGCCGGGCGCGGCGACGACGGTCTTCGGCGTCCGGTTCCCCAACCCGGTCGGGCTCGCCGCGGGCATGGACAAGGACGGTCGCGCGCTACCCGCCTGGCCGGCGCTCGGGTTCGGCTTCGTCGAGGTCGGCACGGTCACGTGGCACCCGCAACCGGGCAACGACCGGCCCCGGCTGTTCCGGTTGCCGGACAGCCGGGCCATCGTCAACCGGATGGGGTTCAACAACGCCGGTGCGACCGCGCTGGCGGCCCGCCTGTCGGGCTTGAGGCCGCTCGCGGTGCCGCTGGGTATCAGCCTGGGCAAGTCGAAGGTGACGCCGCTGGAGGACGCCGTCGCCGACTACGTGTCGTCGCTGACCGCGCTGTACCCGTACGGCGACTACTTCGCCGTCAACGTCTCCTCGCCCAACACGCCGGGCCTGCGGACGTTGCAGGACCGTGGCCACCTGGACGCGCTGCTCGGCGCGCTGCGGGCGGTGGGGCCGAAGCCGCTGCTGGTCAAGGTGGCGCCGGACCTCACCGACGCGGCGCTGGGGGAGGTGCTGGAGGTGTGCGCCGCCCACCGGGTGGACGGGCTGATCGCCACGAACACGACCCTGGCCCGCGATGGTGTGGCGCCGGCCGACGCGGCGGCCGGGGCGCAGGCGGGCGGGTTGAGCGGCGCGCCGCTGACCGAACGGGCCCGCGAGGTGGTGAGCTTCGTGACCCGCGAGACCGGCGGCCGGCTGCCGGTGATCGGGGTGGGCGGGATCATGGACCCCGACGACGCCCTGCGGTTGCGGGACGCGGGCGCCAGTCTGGTCCAGGTGTACACCGGCCTGATCTTCCGCGGGCCGGGGCTCGTACGCGGCTGCGTGCGGGGCTTGAGTCGACGAGGAGCAGCGGTATGAGCGAGGGACGGTTCGGGGCGCGGTTGCGGGCCGCGATGGACACGCGGGGACCGCTGTGCGTCGGCATCGATCCGCACCCGTCGTTGCTGTCCGCGTGGGGCCTGCCGGACACACCCGCGGGCCTGGAACGGTTCACCCGAACGGTGGTCGAGGCGGTCGGCGAGCGGGCCGCGGTGGTGAAGCCGCAGTCCGCCTTTTTCGAGAGATTTGGGTCACAGGGGATAGCCGTGCTTGAGTCGGCTATCCGACAGTTGCGCGATGCGGACGCATTGACCATCCTCGACGTCAAGCGCGGCGACATCGGATCGACGGCCGCCGCGTACGCCGACGCGTACCTCGATCCGGCGAGTCCGCTCCGCGTCGACGCGATCACTGCGAGTCCGTATCTGGGCTTCGGTTCGCTCACTCCGATGATCGAAAAAGCGGTCGCCACGGGCGCCGGAGTGTTCGTCCTGGCGCTGACGTCCAACCCCGAGGGGCCGGCGGTCCAGCACGCCCGTACGGCCGACGGGCGCACCGTCGCGCAGCTCGTCATCGATGAGATTTCCCAGCTCAACGCGGGTGTGGAGCCGCTGGGGGACATCGGTGCCGTGGTCGGCGCGACGGTCGGCGAGACCGGCCACGACATGAGCGACCTGGGCGGTCCGGTGCTCGTTCCGGGCCTCGGCGCCCAGGGCGGACGGCCCGATGACCTGCGCACCGTCTTCGGCGACGACCTGAGTTCCGTGCTGCCCTCGTACTCCCGCGAGATCCTGTCCGCGGGCCCCTCGGCCGCCGGGTTGCGGGACTCGCTGGACCGGCTTATGGACGCCTGTCGGAGGGTGGTGCAGCCGATCAGATGACGCGAACGGAGTGTGATCAAGGCACTCCAACGTTGCTGAATCGGCCGTAGACCGCTAGTTTTCCCCGCGCTAGCAACACGCAATTCCGCTAGCACTGCGCAATTCATGGACTACCGTTTCGTCAAGGGACCCGAGGAGACCTGGTGCCGCTCCCGTCATTGAGCCCCGAACAGCGCGCTGCCGCTCTGGAGAAGGCTGCGGAGATCCGTAAGGCTCGTGCTGAGCTCAAAGAGCAGCTCAAGCAGGGCAAGACCACGCTCGCCAAGGTGCTCGACCAGGCTGAGTCCGACGACGTCGTCGGCAAGCTGAAGGTGTCGGCCGTCCTGCAGGCGATGCCTGGAATCGGCAAGATCCGTGCGACTCAGATCATGGAGAAGCTCAAGATCGCCGACAGCCGGCGCCTGCGTGGCCTCGGCGAGCAGCAGCGCAAGGCACTGCTTGGGGAGTTCTCTACCAACGGCAAGTGAGCGTTGTGTAGAAACAAGCAGTGAGCAATGACGACGACGCGCGCCCGGGTTCAGCTCGACTGACGGTCCTCTCCGGCCCCAGCGGGGTCGGCAAGGACAGTGTGATCGAGCTGATCCGGGCGCGCTCGCCCTGGGTGAGGCTGTCCGTGTCGGTCACCACCCGGCGCAAGCGTGACTACGAGATCGACGGAACCCACTACCACTTCGTGACCCGGGCCGAGTTCCAGCGCATGGTCGCGGCCGGGGAGCTGCTGGAGTGGGCGGAGTTCGCCGGCAACCTGTACGGCACTCCACGGGCCCAGGTCGAGGGGTACATCTCGCAGGGCATCCCGGTGCTGCTGAAGATCGACATTCAGGGCGCCCGTCAGGTGCGGGCCGCGATGCCCGACGCGCAACTGGTCTTCCTCGCCCCGCCCAGCGTCGAGGAGCTGGAGCGCCGGCTCGTCGGCCGGGGTACCGAGGACCCCGAGACGATCGCGCGCCGGCTGGAGCACGCCCACGAGGAGCTGGAGGCCCGCAAGGAGTTCGACGAGGTCGTGATCAACGACTCGATCGAACGCGCGGCGAGCGAACTGGTAAGCTTGCTCGGTTCTCCAGCACTCCGCTGAGTGCTACAGCCTGCTGAGAAGTGCTACGGCTTTGCTGAGAACTGCCGATTTGCTGAGAACTGTCGTCTAGTCTCGTCTCGAGGATTTCACCGTGTCCGGAATCGTGGCCAGCCCCGAGGGCATCACCAACCCGCCGATCGACGAGCTGCTGGAGAAGACCACCTCCAAGTACGCCCTAGTGATCTTCGCTGCCAAGCGCGCCCGCCAGATCAACGCGTACTACAGCCAGCTCGGCGAGGGCCTGCTGGAGTACGTCGGTCCGCTGGTGGAGACCACGCCGCAGGAGAAGCCGCTCTCGATCGCCATGCGCGAGATCAACTCGTCCCTCCTGACCGCTGAGCCGATCGAAGGCTGAGCGTCTCACCGAGCGGAGCGGGGTCATCGACACGTCCGGCCGTCACGGCCTCGTCCGGCCAACTGGAGCGAGGTCATGACCGAGGTCGTTCTCGGCGTATCCGGGGGGATCGCCGCCTATAAGGCGTGCGAGCTGCTCCGGCTGTTCACCGAGTCCGGGCACCGGGTGCGGGTCGTGCCCACCGCGGCCGCGCTGCGGTTCGTCGGCGCACCCACCTGGGCGGCGCTCTCCGGCCAGCCGGTGAGTACCGACGTCTGGGACGACGTGCACGAGGTTCCGCACGTGCGCCTCGGCCAGCGTGCCGACCTCGTCGTCGTGGCCCCCGCTACCGCCGACGTGCTCGCCAAGGCCGCCACCGGCCAGGCCGACGACCTGCTCACCAACACGCTCCTGACGGCGCGCTGCCCGGTGGTGTACGCGCCGGCGATGCACACCGAGATGTGGGAGCACCCGGCGACCGTGGCGAACGTGGCCACCCTGCGCCGGCGCGGTGCCGTCGTCATCGAGCCCGCCGTCGGCCGGCTCACCGGCGCCGACACCGGCAAGGGCCGGCTGCCCGACCCGGCGGAGATCTTCGCGGTCGCCCGGCGGGTGCTCGCCCGCCCCGACCAGCAACCCGACCTGGCGGGTCGGCACGTGGTCGTCACCGCGGGGGGTACCCGTGAACCGCTGGACCCGGTGCGGTTCATCGGCAACCGGTCGTCGGGCAAGCAGGGGTACGCCTTCGCCCGTGCCGCGGCCGCCCGCGGCGCCCGGGTCACGGTCGTGTCGGCCAACGTCACGCTGCCCGACCCGGCCGGTGTGACGGTCGTGCGCGTCGGCACCACCGAGGAGCTGCGACAGGCGACCCTCAAGGCGGCCGAGGACGCGGACGTGATCGTGATGGCCGCCGCGCCCTGCGACTTCCGGCCGGCGCGGTACGAGGCCGAGAAGATCAAGAAGCGGGAGGGCGCGGACGCGCCCACGCTCGACCTGGTCGCGACCGCGGACATCGCCGCCGAGCTGGGCGCGCGCAAGCCGCCCGGGCAGGTGCTGGTCGCGTTCGCCGCCGAGACCGCCGCCGAGCCGGTCGCGCTGGCCAATGCTCGGGAAAAGTTGCTACGCAAACGCGCCGATCTCATAGTGGTCAACGAGGTCGGTGCGGACCGCACCTTCGGGGCCGACACCAACGCCGCCGTCGTCCTCGGTGCCGCGATTGAACCGACCCGAATCGGGGAGCGATCCAAGGAGGACCTGGCCGATGCCGTCCTCGACCTGGCGGTGAACTGCCTGCCGCGCACTGCCGGTACGGAATGATCCCGCACCCCCGTTCTATCCGACAGCTTCTACACTCTGCGAAAATCTCGAGCCGCAAAGGAGCACCGTGGCACGGCGAATGTTCACCTCCGAGTCGGTAACCGAGGGCCACCCGGACAAGATCGCTGACCAGATCAGCGACGGGATCCTCGACGCCCTGCTGGGGCAGGATCCGCGCAGCCGGGTCGCGGTGGAGACGATGATCACCACCGGGCAGGTGCACGTCGCCGGTGAGGTCACCACGTCGGCCTACGCGGACATCCCGTCGATCGTGCGCGAGACGATCCTCAGCATCGGGTACGACTCGTCGAAGAAGGGCTTCGACGGCGGCTCGTGCGGCGTCAGCGTGTCGATCGGGTCGCAGTCGCCGGACATCGCGCAGGGTGTGGACGCGGCGCTGGAGTCCCGTACCGGTCAGGCCGACGACTCCCTCGACGCGCAGGGCGCCGGCGACCAGGGCATGATGTTCGGTTTCGCCTGCACGGAGACGCCGGAGCTGATGCCGCTGCCGATCGCGCTGGCGCACCGGCTGGCTCGCCGGCTCGCCGCCACCCGCAAGGACGGCACCATCCCGTACCTGCGCCCGGACGGCAAGACGCAGGTGACGGTGGAGTACGAGGGCTTCCGCCCGGTGCGGCTGAACACGGTGGTCGTGTCCAGCCAGCACGCCCCGGACATCTCGCTGGAATCGCTGCTCGCGCCGGACGTGCGCGAGCACGTGATCGCCCCCGAGCTGGAGAACCTCGGACTCGACGTCGAGGGCTACCGGCTGCTGGTCAACCCGACCGGCCGGTTCGAGATCGGTGGGCCGATGGGCGACGCCGGCCTGACCGGCCGGAAGATCATCGTCGACACGTACGGCGGGTACGCCCGCCACGGCGGCGGTGCGTTCTCCGGCAAGGACCCGTCGAAGGTCGACCGCTCGGCGGCGTACGCGATGCGCTGGGTGGCCAAGAACGTGGTGGCCGCCGGCCTGGCCGACCGCTGCGAGGTGCAGGTGGCGTACGCCATCGGCAAGGCGCACCCGGTCAGCCTGTTCGTGGAGACGTTCGGCACCGAGGTCGTGCCGGTCGACCGGATCGAGAAGGCGATCGGCGAGGTGTTCGACCTGCGCCCGGCCGCGATCATCCGTGACCTGGACCTGCTGCGCCCGATCTACCGGTTGACGTCCACGTACGGTCACTTCGGCCGCGAGCTGCCGGAGCTGACCTGGGAGCGCACCGACCGGGTCGCCGACCTCAAGTCGGCCGCCGGCGCCTGAGTTCTTTCCGCGATCGTGGCCACGTGACGGGGTTATCGGCCCGTCAGGTGGCCATGATCGCTGTGTACGGCGCCCGGTCTGCTAAGACTGAGCAGTGAGTGAGGCCGCGCCCCAGACCCGCGCGCCGGTGAAGGCGCCGGCCCGGCGGGCTCCCCGGGCACGCCCCGAACCGGCCGGGTCGTTGCCGGTGGCCCGGGTCTGCGTCGACGTGCCGCTGGCCCACCTCGACCGCCCGTTCGACTACCTGGTGCCGGCCACGCTCGACGGGCAGGCCGTGCCGGGTACCCGGGTGCGGGTCCGCTTCGCCGGCCAGCTCGTCGACGGGTACCTCCTGGAGCGGGTCGAGGACTCCGCGCACGGCGGCCGACTCGCCTTCCTGGAACGGGTCGTCTCACCCGAGCCCGTCGTCCACCCCGAGATCGTCCGGCTCGCCCGCGCGGTGGCCGACCGGTACGGCGGCACCCTCGCCGACGTGCTGCGCCTCGCGGTACCGCCGCGGCACGCCAGGGCCGAAGGTCGGGTGGACCCGCCGGTGGACGCCGCGCCGCCGCCGGCCGCCGAGCCCGGCGGCTGGTCTGTGTACCCGGCGGGCGCCGCGTTCCTGCGCGCCGTCGGCGACGGCCGGCCCGCGCGGGCGGTGTGGAGCGCGCTGCCGGGTGAGGAGTGGCCGGCCCGGCTCGCCGAAGCCGCCGCCGCCGCGGACGCCGCCGGACGGGGCGCCGTGCTCGTCGTCGCCGACGCCCGCGACCTCGACCGGCTCGACGCCGCCCTCACCCGCGCGCTCGGGCCGGGCCGGCACGTCGCGCTGTCGGCCGCGGTCGGGCCGGAGGAGCGGTACCTGCGGTTCCTGGCCGCCAGCCGGGGCCGGGTCCGCGTCGTCGCCGGTACCCGGGCGGCCGCGTTCGCCCCGGTCGAGCCGCTCGGCCTGGTCGCCATCTGGGACGACGGTGACGACCTGCACGCCGAGCCGCGCGCGCCGTACCCGCACGCCCGCGAGGTACTGCTCACCCGCGCCCAGCTCGCTGACTGCGCCGCACTGGTCGGCGGGTACGCCCGCAGCGCCGAGACGCAGCTGCTGGTCGAGACCGGCTGGGCCAGGGAGATCGCCGCACCGCGCGAGACGGTGCGCCACGCCGCGCCGCACGTGCAGCCGGTCGGCGACGACGTCCAGCGCGACCGGGACCCGGCCGCGGTCTCCGCCCGGCTGCCCAGCATCGCCTGGCGGGCCGCCCGGGACGCCCTCGCCGCCGGCGCCCCGGTCCTGGTACAGGTCCCCCGGCGCGGCTACCTGCCGTCGGTGGCCTGCGCCGAGTGCCACACCCCGGCGCGCTGCCCGTCCTGCGCCGGCCCGCTCGCGCTGCGGGAGGCCAGTGGCGCGCCGGGCTGCCGCTGGTGCGGCAAGGTCGCCGCGGCGTACGCCTGCCCGGCGTGCGGCGGCCGCCGGCTGCGCGCGTCCGTGGTCGGCGCCCGGCGTACCGCCGAGGAGATGGGCCGGGCGTTCCCGGGCGTGCCGGTGCGTACCAGCGGCCGGGACGGCATCCTGGCCGGTGTGCCCGCCCAGCCCGCGCTCGTGGTCTCCACGCCCGGGGCGGAGCCGGTCGCGGCCGACGGCTACGGTGCCGTCCTGCTGTTGGACACCTGGGCGCTGCTGACCCGCGCCGACCTGCGGGCGGGCGAGGAGACGCTGCGGCGCTGGTTCGCCGCCGCCGCGCTGGCGCGACCCGCGCACCGGGGTGGCAAGGTCGTGGTCGCCGCCGACGCCGGTGTCCCTACGGTGCAGGCACTGGTGCGGTGGGACCCGGCCGGGCTCGCCGCCCGGGAACTCGCCGAGCGCCGGGAGCTGCGGTTCCCGCCCGCGGTCCGGTTCGCCTCGGTCACCGGTACCCCCGACGCCGTCGCGGACCTGCTCGCGGTGGCCGAGCTGCCGGCGGAGGCCGAGCTGCTCGGGCCGGTACCGGCCGCCGACCCCGACCAGGAGCGGATGCTGGTACGGGTGTCCCGGTCGGCCGGCCGGTCACTGGCCGCCGCCCTGCACGCCGCGGCCGGGGTGCGCAGCGCGAAGAAGGCGCGCGACCCGGTACGCGTCCAGATCGACCCGCTGGAACTGCTCTGATCCTTCCCGTGATCACGGACACGTTGCGGGGGTGCCCCTGAACTCTTCGCGGATCACGGGAGGGGCGGGGCGGAGCCGCGCGGCGGGTGAGGGGAGAAGGCGTGGAAGAGCCGGGTCCGTGGTACCCGTAGACTCATAGATTCTTGACCAGCGTGGAGGGAGCGTGCCCGGGTGACCGTGCAGCCGATCCGCCTGTTCGGCGACCCGGTGTTGCGTACTCCGGCCGAGCCGGTGGTTGATTTCGACAAGGAGCTTCGCCAGCTCGTCGAGGACCTGACCGAGACGATGCGCGAGCAGAGCGGGGCCGGGCTCGCGGCACCGCAGATCGGGGTGGGCCTGCGGGTGTTCACCTTCGACGTCGACGACGTACTCGGGTACATGGTCAACCCGGTGCTGGACTTCCCCGACTCCGAGGAGCAGGACGGCCCGGAGGGCTGCCTGTCCATTCCGGGGCTGTACTTCGACACCAAGCGCCGGCAGAACGTGGTCGCCAAGGGCTTCAACGTGTACGGCGACCCGATGCAGATCGTGGGCACCGGCCTGATGTCGCGCTGCATCCAGCACGAGACCGACCACCTCGACGGCGTGCTGTTCGTCGACCGGCTCGACCGGGCCGCGCGCAAGGAGGCGCTGCGGGCCATCCGGTCGGCGGACTGGTACGACCCGACCAAGCCGCCCCAGATCAAGGTGAGCCCGCACGGCTCCCGGGGTATCTTCGGCTAGCCATGCGACTTGTCTTCGCCGGAACGCCCGCCGTCGCGCTGCCCGCGCTCGACGCCATCGCCGCATCCCATCACGACCTCGTCGCCGTGGTCACCCGGCCCGACGCGCCGGCCGGGCGCGGCCGGCGGCTGGTGCGCTCACCCGTCGGTGCCTGGGCCGACGAGCGGGGGATCGAGGTGCTGACCCCGCAGCGGCCACGTGAACCCGAATTCCTCGACCGGCTGCGGGAGATCGCACCGGACTGCGTGCCCGTGGTCGCCTACGGCGCCCTGGTGCCGCCGGCCGCGCTGGAGATCCCCCGGTACGGCTGGGTCAACCTGCACTTCTCGCTGCTGCCGGCGTGGCGCGGCGCGGCCCCGGTGCAGTACGCCATGATGCACGGCGACGAGCTGACCGGCGCCAGCGTCTTCCAGCTCGAGGAGGGACTGGACACCGGCCCGGTGTACGGCACCCTCACCGAGGCGATCAAGCCGTCCGACACCGCCGGCGACCTGCTCGACCGGTTGGCGGTCGCGGGCGCCGGGCTGCTGGTCGGCGTGCTCGACGGGATCGAGGCGGGGACCCTGGAGGCGGTACCGCAGCCGCACGAGGGGGTTACGCTCGCGCCGAAGGTGACCGTCGAGGACGCCGCCGTGCGGTGGACCGATCCGGCGTTCGCGGTCGACCGCCGCATCCGTGGCTGCACCCCCAACCCCGGTGCCTGGACCACGTTCCGCGGGGAGCGGGTCAAGCTCGCACCCGTGACGGTCGTCCCGGGCGGGCCGGCGCTGGCGCCCGGGGAGCTGCTCGTGGAGCGCGGGCGGGTGCTCGCGGGTACGGCCACCGACCCGGTCGCGCTGGGCGAGGTGCGCGCGGCGGGCAAGAAGGCGATGCCGGCGGACGCCTGGGCACGCGGGGTCCGCCCCGCCGCCGGCGAGCGCGTGGGGGAGGGCGGCGCCCCATCATGAGTGAGGCCGGGAGGCCGGCCCGGCAGGGCCGGCAGGGCCCGCCGGAGCGGGAGCGCCGGGGACAGCGGTCGGACCGGGACCGTCGGGGCCAGCAGGACCGCCGGGGCCAGCAGGGCAGGGGTCGGCCGCCGGCGGATCCGGCCCGGCGCGCCGCCTACGAGGCCGTGGCGGCGGTGCACCGCGACGACGCGTACGCCAACCTGGTCCTGCCCCGGATGCTGCACCAGGCGCGGCTGCACGGGCGGGACGCGGCCTTCGCCACCGAGCTGACGTACGGCACGCTGCGGCTGACCGGCACGCTCGACGCGATCATCGCCAACGCGGCCGACCGGGACGTGGCGCGCATCGACCCGCCGGTCCGCGACGCGCTGCGGCTGGGCGCCTACCAGCTGCTGCGGACCAGGGTCGCCGCGCACGCGGCCGCGAGTACGACCGTCGACCTGGTCCGCGCGGTCGCCCCCGGCGCCATCGGCTTCGCCAACGCCGTCCTGCGGCGGATCTCCGAGCGGGACTGGGACGGCTGGATCGAGCGGCTGACCGAGGGCACCGACGACCCGGTCCGCCGGCTCGCGCTCGCCCACGCCCATCCGGAGTGGATCGTCCGGTCGTTCTCGGACTCGCTGCGCGCGGGTGACGGAGGCGAACTCGCCCGTGCCCTCGCCGCCGACAACGAGGCCCCGCCGGTCCACCTGGCGGCCCGGCCGGGGCTGATGACCGCGGCCGAGCTGGCCGACGAGGTCGGCGGCGAGCCGGGCCGGTACTCGCCGTACGCGGTCTACCTGCCCGGCGGGGCGCCCGGCGACATCCCGGCGATCCGCGAGGGGCGGGCGCACGTACAGGACGAGGGCAGCCAGCTCGTCGCCGCGGCGCTGGCCAACGCGACCGTGGCCGGTCCGGAGCGGCGCTGGCTGGACCTGTGCGCCGGTCCGGGCGGCAAGTCGGGGCTGCTCGGCGCGATCGCCGCCGAGCGGGGGCTGCACCTGACCGCCGTCGAGGTGACCCCGCACCGGGCCGAGCTCGTCGCGGGCGCCACCCGCAACCTGCCGGTGGACGTGGTGACCGCCGACGGCCGTGACGTCGGCGCCATCGAGGAGCTGCCCGAGCAGGGCTTCGACCGGGTACTGGTGGACGCGCCGTGCACCGGCCTGGGTTCGCTGCGGCGGCGGCCGGAGTCGCGCTGGCGCCGGCAGCCGTCGGACCTGCCCCCGCTCACCCGGTTGCAGCGCGAGCTGCTCGCCGCCGGGCTGCGCGCGGTCCGGTCGGGCGGTGTCGTGGCGTACGTGACGTGCTCACCCCACCTGGTGGAGACCGAGGTCGGCGTCACCGAGGCGTGCCGGCGCGCGGAGTACCCGGTGGATCTGCTCGATGTCCGGCCGCTGCTGCCGGCCGGCCTGCCCGCGCTCGGCGGCGGCCCGAGCGTGCAGCTGTGGCCGCACCGGCACGGTACCGACGCGATGTTCCTGGCGGTGCTGCGCCGCGGAACCTCCTCGTGATCGTGGGGGCCTCGTCCGGGGCTGGGCGCGGAAGAGCCGCCACGATCGTGGGCGGCGGCGGACGGCCGGAGTGCCCCTCCGTACACTGATCACGTGGCCGATTCGTCGCTCGTCGTCGCTCCCAGCATCCTCGCCGCGGACTTCGCGCACCTCGCCGACGAGGCGCGCGCCGTCGAAGGCGCCGCCGACTGGCTGCACGTCGATGTGATGGACAACCACTTCGTGCCGAACCTGACGATCGGCCTGCCGGTGGTGGAGAGCCTGCGCAAGGCGACGACGATCCCGTTCGACTGCCACCTGATGATCGAGGACCCGGACCGGTGGGCGCTCGGTTACGCCGAGGCCGGCGCGTACAACGTGACCTTCCACGTCGAAGCCGTGGCGGACCCGGTGGGGCTGGCGAGGAACCTGCGCGCGGCCGGCAGCAAGGCCGGGCTGGCGATCGACCGGGACACGCCGGTGGAGCCCTACCTGGAGCTGTTGCCGCACGTCGACACGCTCCTGATCATGACGATCAAGGCCGGCTTCGGCGGCCAGCGGTTCCTTCCGGAGATGCTCGACAAGGTGCGCACCGCGCGGCGGCACGTGGCGGGCGGCCACCTCGAGCTGCGCATCGAGGTCGATGGCGGGATCGCCGACGACACCATCGCGGCGGCCGCCGAGGCCGGTGCGGACGCCTTTGTGGCCGGTACCGCCGTGTACGGGGCGCAGGACCCGGCCGAGGCGGTCCGCCGGCTGCGGCAGCGGGCGGCGGATGCCGTCGGTGGGGTAGACCGCACGGCGTAGACCGGGTAGACCGTAAGGCGACGCCAGACGAGGAGGTCGCCGTGAGCGTCGAGGGGGTCGCGGTCGGTACCGACCTGACCGGGCAGGACGAGTCCGACCTGGTGGTCGTCGTGGACGACGACCTGGACATCGCGCGCTTCGTCGAGGTCAACCTCAAGCTCGAGGGGTACCGGGTGCTCCTGGCGCACGACGGCGAGGAGGCGCTGGAACTGATCGAGCGTCACCAGCCGGCGCTGGCCATCGTCGACTGGATGATGCCCAGGATCGACGGGCTGGAGCTGACCAAGCGGCTGCGCACCAACCCGCTGACCACGGCGATGCCGGTGATCATGTTGACCGCGCGCGGACTGACCGCCGACAAGGTCCTGGGCCTGACCGCCGGCGCCGACGACTACCTGGTCAAGCCGTTCGACACGATGGAACTGGTGGCGCGGGTGCAGGCCACCCTGCGGCGCAACCAGGAGGCTCGGGAGATCTCCCCGCTGACCGGGCTGCCGGGCAACACGCGCATCCTGCGCGAGATCGCCGACCGGGTCAACGGCGGCACCGACTACGCGGTCTGCCACATCGACATCGACCGGTTCAAGAGCGTCAACGACGTGTACGGCTTCGCCCGCGGTGACGAGTTCATCTGCGCACTCGCCCGGTCGCTGCACCGCGCCGTCGTCGAGGTGGGCCTGCCGCCGGTGTTCCTGGGCCACATCGGCGGCGATGACTTCATCCTGGTGTGCACCCCCGAGCAGGTGTATCCGGTGACCGAGCGGGCGGTCGTTGACTTCGAGGCGGCGGCCGACGCGCTCTACGACCCGGTCGACCGCGACCGGGGGTACGCCGAGGTGGTCAAGCGCAACGGTGAGGTGACGCGGGCCAACCTGGTCACGCTGTCGATCGGGGTGGCGGTGTCGACCAACCGCCGCGACGCCAGCCCGCGCGAGATCATCGAGATCGCCACCGAGATGAAGAGCGTCGCGAAGGGCCACGACGGCTCGTACGTGGCGATGGACCGCCGGCGCGTCTGAGGTCGCCGCACCTCGACCTCCGGCGGGGTCGGCCCCCGGGTGTGGCGGTGTGACGTGCGTCGCTCACCCAGGGTCGCTTACGGCACTGGTGTGCAAGACTCGCAGGGTACCCACCACGCGCTGGCGGGGCTCGGTGAAAGTCCGAACCGGCGGTGACCCGGCCTTCTGCGAGGCCGGCAGCCCGCTACCCGGTCACATCCAGTGACCGGTGGATCCGGTGTGATTCCGGAGCCGACGGTGAAAGTCCGGATGGGAGGCAGCGCGCGGGAGTCGGCCGTCATGATCGGCCGTCGGGTGCCGCGCGCGTTTTCGCGGCCACCCGTCTCTCTCCTGCTCGTGCCCTGCCCGCCGCCGGCGCGCCTGCTGCGCGCGAAGGAGGCGGCCGGCATGTTCACCGGCATCATTGAGGAACTCGGCACCGTCGTCGGCTGGGACGCCGCCCGGACCCGGCTGACCGTACGTGGCGAGGTCGTCGCCGCCGACGCCCGGCACGGTGACTCGATCGCGGTCA
Organism: Planosporangium spinosum; assembly: GCF_049999945.1. Classification (NCBI taxonomy): domain Bacteria; kingdom Bacillati; phylum Actinomycetota; class Actinomycetes; order Micromonosporales; family Micromonosporaceae; genus Planosporangium; species Planosporangium spinosum. The sequence goes on from NZ_JBLYUB010000013.1 coordinate 173,932, forward strand.
ACGGCGTCTGCCTGACCGTCGTCGAGGTCGACGGCGGGGTCTTCACCGCCGACGTCATGAAGGAGACCGTCGACCGGACGTCGCTCGCGGCGCTGGCGCCCGGCGACCCGGTCAATCTGGAGCGCGCCGCGACCCTGGCCACCCGGCTGGGCGGCCACCTCGTCCAGGGGCACGTCGACGGCGTCGCCACGATCGTGCACCGGGAGCCCGGCGCGGACTGGGAGACGGTGCGCTTCAGCCTTCCGGACCGGCTCGAACGGTACGTGGTGGAGAAGGGCTCCATCACCGTGGACGGGGTGTCGCTCACCGTCGCGGCGGTCGGCCCGGACTTCTTCGAGGTCGGTCTGATCCCGACCACCCTCAAGCTCACCACCCTGGGGCACAAGGGCGTCGGTGACCCGGTCAACCTGGAGGTCGACGTGGTCGCCAAGTACGTGGAGAAGCTGGTCGCCCGCCGGGACGGCGACGCGTGATGGGGGCGGTGCGCTGGCTGCTCGACGCCGAGGTGCACATCGGCGGCTCGGCCGTCCTCTGGCGTGAGATCGTCGGAAACGTCTTCGGCCTGGCGTCCGCGCTGCTCGGCATGCGCCGGCTGGTGTGGGCCTGGCCGATCGGCATGCTCGGCAACGCCCTGCTGTTCACCGTCTTCCTCGGCGGGGTGTTCACCACGCCGCAGGCCGTCGACCTGTACGGGCAGGCCGGGCGCCAGGTGTTCTTCTTCGCCGTGAGCGTGTACGGCTGGTGGCGCTGGTCGCGTAACCGCAGGCTGGGCACCACCCCCGACGCCGGTGCGGTGGTGCCGCGCTGGGCCACCGGCCGGGAGCGCGTCCTGCTGCTCGCCGCGGTGCTGGTCGGGCTGGCGGTGGCCTACCCGGTCCTGGCGGCGCTGGGGTCGTGGGGGCCGCTGCCGGACGCCTGGATCCTGGTCGGCAGCCTGCTCGCCACGTACGGAATGGCGCGGGGCTGGGTGGAGTTCTGGCTTGTCTGGATAGCCGTCGACGCGGTGGGCGTACCGCTGCTGCTGCAGAGCCGGTTCTACCCGTCGGCGGCCATGTACGGCGTGTACGGGCTCTTCTGTGCCTGGGGTTTCGTCTCCTGGCTGCGCGCCTCCCGCGCACTGCACCGGCGCACCGAACAGACACCGAGCTACGCGGAGGTCGCCGCATGAGCGAGGAGCGTCGACGATTCCGGCTCGGCGCGTCTGACGCCGCGCAGCGACCCAGCGCCGTCGCTTGCGAGCACCGCAGCGGATGCCAGGAGGGCAGGGCATGAACGGGTTCGAAGACATCGAGCGGGCGATCGCGGACATCGCCGCCGGCCGGCCGGTGATCGTCGTGGACGACGAGGACCGGGAGAACGAGGGCGACCTGATCTTCGCGGCCGAGCTGGCCACCCCGGAGCTGCTGGCGTTCACCGTGCGGTACACGTCGGGCTTCATCTGCGCCCCGCTGACGCAAGGCGACGCCGACCGGCTGGACCTGCCGCCGATGTTCCACACCAACCAGGACCGGCGCGGCACCGCGTACACGGTGACCGTCGACGCCCGGGAGGGGATCAGCACCGGCATCTCGGCGGCCGACCGGGCACGCACGATCCGGCTGCTCGCCGATCCGGCGACCACGCCGGCCGACCTGGCCCGCCCCGGACACGTCGTACCGCTGCGCGCCCGCAAGGGCGGGGTGCTGCGCCGGCCGGGTCACACCGAGGCCGCGATCGACCTGGCCGAGCTGGCCGGGCTGCGGCCGGCCGGGGTGCTGTGCGAGCTGGTCAACGACGACGGCACCATGATGCGGCTGCCGGAGCTGGAGCGGTTCGCCAAGGAGCACGACCTGACGTTGATCTCGATCGCGGACCTGATCGCCTACCGGCGGCGGACCGGTACGCAGGTGGAGCGGGTGGTCGAGACGCGCCTGCCCACCGAGGCCGGCCTGTTCCGGGCGGTCGGCTACCGGTCGGAGATCGACGACGCCGAGCACGTCGTGCTCGTGTACGGCGACCTTGGCGACGGCGAGGACGTGCTGGTACGGGTGCACTCGGAGTGCCTGACCGGCGACGTGTTCGGCTCGCTGCGCTGCGACTGCGGTCCTCAGCTGGAGGCGGCCATGCGACGGGTCGCCGCGGAGGGGCGCGGGGTGGTGCTGTACATGCGCGGCCATGAGGGGCGGGGCATCGGCCTGCTGCACAAGTTGCGGGCGTACGAGCTGCAGGACCAGGGCCGGGACACGGTGGACGCGAACCTGGAGCTGGGGCTACCGGCGGACGCCCGTGACTACGGCACCGGCGCGCAGATCCTCGTTGACCTCGGGGTCCGTAGTATGCGGCTGTTGACGAACAATCCGGCTAAAAGGGCGGGTCTGGAAGGGTATGGTCTGAAAGTCCTCGGTCGGGTGGGTCTCCCCGTGCGCCCGCACCCGGAGAACGTGCGGTACCTGCGCACCAAGCGCGACCGCATGGGACACCTGCTCGAGGAACTGGACCAGATCACGGCGGAAGGGCTGGCATAGCGCATGGCGGGCAACGGAACTCCGGACCTCGAGGTCGTGGACGCGGCGGGACTGACTCTCGGCATCGCCGTCAGTCGCTGGCATGAGGACCTCACCATGCGGATGCTCGACCGCGCGACGGAGGCGGCGAAGGCGTGCGGCGTGGAGCACGTCACGGTCGCCCGGGTGGCCGGCTCGGTCGAGCTGCCGATCATCGCGCAGGCCCTCGCCCGCCGCTACGACGCCGTCGTCGCGCTCGGCGTGGTCATCCGCGGCGACACCGCCCACTTCGACGTCGTGTGCCAGGCGGTGACCGACGGGCTGACCCGGGTCGCGCTGGACGAGTCGACCCCGGTGGCGCACGGCGTGCTCACCGTGGACAACTACGAGCAGGCCCGTGACCGCGCCGGCTTCGCCGACTCCACCGAGGACAAGGGGTGGTACGCCACGATCGCCGCGCTCGACGCGGTACTCACGCTGCGCCGGGTGCACCGGGCCTGAGCCGGGGCGCGGCGCACCGGACCGGAGGATTCACGGGCGGGGCAGGATGACCGTTTTCGCGGTCAGCCTGCCCCGCTTCGGTTCCCGGCCCAGCCGGCCTGCGGCCAGCAGGGTGGTCAGCGCCCGGAAGGCGTCCGAGGCGCGGTAGACCGTCTCGGCGCGGGCGTGGTCGCGCAGCTCACCGGCCGGGCACCCGCCGGACGCCTCGACCCGGTCGAGCAGCGCGCGGCGCAGCGGTCCCGGATGCGGTTCGAACGAGATGTCCAGCAGCTCGTGCTCGTGGTCGCGGGGATCCCGGTACCGGACGCCGGCGAACTCGTCGACCGCCCACAGCTCGTCCTTGAACCGGTCGAGGCTCTTGGCCGAGCCGGTGGCGAACAGCAGCAGCTGCGCGTGCCCGTCGTCGTCGACCAGCTCGACGTGGCAGACCTCGGGCAGTCCGGCCCGCGCCAGGGTCTGCCGGTAGCAGGTGACCAGGTACGGGTACCGGTCGGCGGGCGGCAGGTCGGCGGCGGCGCGCCAGCCCGACGGGCCGAACAGGTGCTCGCCGGCCGGGGCGTCGAGCGGGGCGTCGAGCGGCGCGGTCAGCGCGGCCGGGTCGAGCGCGAGGAGCAGGTCGGCGTGCCGACCGGCGGCGAGCCGCGCCAGGGTGCGGTGACCGGGCGGGGTGGCACCGGCGACGCCCAGGCCCGTACCGGCGACGTCCAGGTACGCCAGGATCGGGGCGCCGAACGCGCCGGCCCGCTCCAGCGCCGGGACGAGCTGCGCGTCGCAGTGGCCGGGCACGACGTCCACCCGTACCGTCGCCGGCAGGCCCGCCTGCGCGCGTACCCGCGCGAGCCGCTGCCGCACCGCGTCCAGCCGGTCGGCGTCGGCGCCCACGAGTACGACCGAGAGCGGCCCGCGTAGCCGGTCGGCGAACTCGCCGAACACCCGCAGCGCGGCGACCGCCGACGGCTCCCGGTCGCCGGCCGCGCCGGGGTACCCCTCCGCGTAGCTGAATCCGCCGTGCGCCAGCGCCGGCGCGGCCGCGTCCAGCAGGCGTACCAGCAGCTCCCGCTTGACCGTCGCGTGCACCGAGCCGGGCATCTTCCGGTTGTACCGCCCGGCGGGTCCGTGGCGCCACGTGTCGGCCCTGAGGTGCGCCGTGTCCGCCCGGAACCATGTCCGCCCTGAAAGGTGCGCCGTGTCCGCCCGGAACCGTGTCCGCCCTGAAAGGGGCGCCGCATCCGTCCTGGGGTGGCGCCGCGCTCCCGTCGGTGCCAGGCTGGAACCTTGGCGATCATCATCATGGAGCGGACCGGAGATGACTGACTTCGACCACCCGATCGACCCCACCGAGAGCTGGCAGGCCGATCACATCCAGCGGTACGTCGCCACCGACGGCCGGGACGGCCACGAGTGGCGGCCCGGGGTCCACACCCTGCTGCTGACGACGCGGGGACGCCGCAGCGGTAAGGCCCGGCGCAACGCCCTGATCTACGGACGCGACGGGGACCGGTACGTGGTCGTGGCGTCGAAGGGTGGCCATCCCGAGCATCCGGACTGGTACCGCAACCTCACCGCCGATCCGAACGTGCGGGTGCAGGTCCTCGGTGAGAAGTTCGACGCCCGCGCCAGGACGGCCACGCCGGAGGAGCGGGCGCGCCTGTGGCCGGAGATGGCGCGCATCTTCCCGCCGTACGAGGAGTACCAGAAGGGCACCGAGCGCCAGATCCCGGTGGCGATCCTGGAGCCGACCGGCGGGTCGGCGGACCGGTCCTGACGCCGGGTCGGTGCGGTGGCCGGTAGGTCTCGACGCGGGAGCGCCCGTACCCGCCGGTACGTGAGTCCGGTCACGTGGAGTCGTGATGTGCGCCCGGTACGTGGAACCGGTGTGTCCGGTGGCGGGCGGCCCTGGCAGACTCAAGGCCCGTGAAGACGTTCGACGACCTGTTCGAGGAACTGCGGGGCAAGGCCGCGGCGCGGACCCCTGGCTCCGGCACCGTGGCCGCCCTCGACCGCGGGGTGCACGCCATCGGCAAGAAGGTCGTCGAGGAGGCGGCCGAGGCGTGGATGGCCGCCGAGCATGAGGGGCGCGAGCGCACCGCCGAGGAGATCTCCCAGCTGCTGTACCAGGTGCAGGTGCTGATGCTCGCGACCGGCCTGGAACTCGAGGACGTGTACCGACATCTGTGACACCCGGTCCGGTGTCCCCACGTCCAACGTTCCGCGAGGAGTTCTCCGCCAGTGCTACGCATCGCCGTCCCCAACAAGGGCACCCTGTCCGGTCCGGCCACGGACATGCTGCGCGAGGCGGGCTACCGCCAGCGCACCGACAGCCGTGACCTGGTCTGCACCGACCCCGACAACGACGTCGAGTTCTTCTACCTGCGCCCACGCGACATCGCCACCTACGTCGCCTCGGGCGACCTCGACCTCGGCATCACCGGCCGGGACCTGCTCATCGACGCCGGTACCGGTGCCGACGAGGTGCTCGACCTCGGTTTCGGTGGCGCGACGTTCCGGTTCGCCGCCCGGCCGGGCACGCTCACCGCGCCGGCGGACCTCGCCGGCCGGCGGATCGCGACCGCGTACCCGGGTGTGGTCGCCCGGTACCTGACCGAGCACGCGCTCGACGCGGAGGTCGTCCGGCTGGATGGAGCGGTCGAGAACGCGATCCGGCTCGGGGTGGCCGACGTGATCGCCGATGTGGTCTCCACCGGGGCGACGCTGCGCCAGGCGGGGCTCGAACCGGTGGGCAAGCCGCTGCTGGAGTCGTCGGCGATCCTCATCCGCCGCCGTGCCGCCGGTGAGCCGGCGCCGCAGGTCAACCAGTTGCTGCGGCGCCTGCAGGGCGTCCTGGTCGCCCGCCGGTACGTGATGCTCGCCTACGACGTGCGGGCCGATCTGCTGGAGCGGGCGTCGGCGCTGACCCCCGGCATCGAGTCGCCGACGATCTCGCCGCTGCACCGGGAGGGCTGGGTGGCGGTTCAGGCCATGGTCCTGCGCGCCGAGGTGCACCGGATCATGGACGAGCTGTACGACCTGGGCGCCCGGGCCATCCTGGTGACCGGAATCCACGCCTGCCGTCTGTGACCACCCGGGGTGGTGGGGCGGCGGAGCGACGGCAGTCGTCGGGACGGTCGGCGCGGCGTGGCAGACTCGGTGGTCGTGAACGAGTGGGGGAGCCAGTGAGCCAGTCGGTGAGTTTCCGTCCGCGTCGACTCCGCGTGGTCTGCTGGGTGTCGGCCGCGGCGATCTTGATCATTTTTACCGCCATCTCGTTCGGGATGCACGGTCCGCTCGGCGACGGTGCGCCGGGCTCGTTCCAGCGCGGTGACCAGGCCGCGATGATCGGCTTGGGAGTACTGGCCGCGCTGGCCGTCCTGCTGTTCACCCGGCCCCGGGTCACCGCGGACGACCGCGGGCTGCACGTGCGCAACGTGCTGGGCGGGTACGACCTGCCGTGGGAGAACATCCGGGCGGTGCGCTTCTCCCGGGGTGCTCCCTGGGCGAGCGTCGAGCTCGACGACGACGACATGGTGAGCGTGCTCGCGGTGCAGTCCGCCGACAAGGAGTATGCGGTGGAGGCGGTGCGGACGCTGCGTTCCCTGCTGGATTCGCACCGGTCCGCGGCGCCGGCCGCACCCCACGAGGGCGCCTGACCCCGGACGCGGGCCGGCCGGTCTGACCGCCCGGCCCGCGCCTGAGCGGGCTGACCGGCCGGTTGCCGGGCCGGGACGGAAACGGCGCGTCACCCGCGCCGTCGCGATTAGCGGACTCCGGAGCCTCCTGGTAGTCTTGCCTAGTCGACCCATCGTGCCGCTGATTCGCGCAAGCAATCAATTACGCACGGTGTTCAAAGCGGAGCGTCCCGCTCCCACCCGGGCAGCCACGAGGCAGCCGGGTCCGGTCAGCCGGCGCTGGAATTTTGGCGCCCGGTGACGCGTTGTCATGCGCGGTGACCGGTCGAGCGGGCCCTGGCATGCGCCGGGGCCTTCTGCTTTCCGGTCGACTTTGCCGGACACCGTGCCCGGCAAAAGTGAAGACACAGACTTTAGGAGGCCCCATCAGCACCGAGCCACGCGTCAACGAGCAGATCCGGGCACGTGAGGTCCGGCTGGTCGGCCCAGAGGGTGAGCAAGTGGGTATCGTCCCGCTGGAGCGTGCCCTTCAGCTGGCCGCGGACGTCGATCTGGACCTGGTCGAAGTCGCGCCGATGGCCCGCCCGCCCGTGTGCAAGCTCATGGACTTCGGCAAGTTCAAGTACGAGAGTGCACTCAAGGCGCGCGAGGCTCGACGCAACCAGCAGCAGACCGTCATCAAGGAGATGAAGCTTCGCCCCAAGATCGACGCGCACGACTACGAGACCAAGAAAGGTCACGTCGTGCGGTTCCTCAAGGCGGGCGACAAGGTCAAGGTGACGATCATGTTCCGCGGTCGCGAGCAGAGCCGGCCCGAGCTGGGGTTCCGGCTCCTGCGCAGGCTCTCCGAAGAGGTCGCGGAGCTCGGGTTTGTCGAGGCCAGTCCGAAGCAGGACGGCCGTAATATGATCATGGTGCTGGCGCCGCACCGCGCGACCAAGGTGGCCGCGTCCGACGCCAAGGTCGCCGCCTCCGAAGCGAAGGCGACCGCGTCGGCGGAGGCGAAGACCGCCGCCGCGAACGCGAAGGCGACGCACCGGGAGGCGACGGGTGGCGGGGCACCAGCTCCGGCCGCACAGACGGTCAACGCCGCGGCCACCGCAGACCGCGGTGCGGGCGAACAGTAGGGGAGAAGCAGTTTCAATGCCGAAGATGAAGCGCCACGCCGGCATGGCCAAGCGGGTCAAGATCACGGGCAAGGGCAAGGTCCTCCGTGAGCCGGCCGGCAAGCGCCACCTTCTGGAGGGCAAGTCCTCCAAGGTCACCCGCCGCATGACGGGCAACGTCGAGCTCGACCACGTCGAGACCAAGCGGGTAAAGAAGCTGCTCGGCCTCTAATGAGGCGCGCCACCAACTGACGAGAACCACTTTGACCGGCCCGCCCACCGGGCCGGTCCTTGATGAGGAGTACGAACCGTGGCACGCGTCAAGCGGGCTGTGAATGCCCAGAAGAAGCGCCGTACCGTCCTTGAGTCCGCCAGCGGTTACCGTGGCCAGCGTTCGCGGCTGTACCGCAAGGCCAAGGAGCAGATGCTGCACTCGATGCAGTACGCCTACCGTGACCGGCGCGACCGCAAGGGTGACTTCCGCCAGCTGTGGATCACCCGGATCAACGCCGCCGCCCGCGCGAACGGCATGACGTACAACCGCCTGATCCAGGGCCTGCGGCTCGCCGGCATCGACGTCGACCGCAAGATCCTGGCCGACCTGGCAGTGACCGACGACAAGGCGTTCGCCGGCCTCGTCGAGGTGGCGCGCAAGGCCGTCGCCGCCGCCTGATCGATCATGCAAACACGACCCGGGGTCGAGCCGTTCACCACGCGCACGCCCCGGGTCGTTGCTGCCCGGCGGCTGCAGCGGCGCCGGGAGCGCACCGAGACCGGCCGGTTCCTCGCCGAGGGGCCGCAGGCGGTACGGGAGGCGCTCGCCGAGGGGGCCGTGGTGGAGCTGTTCACCACCCTCGTCGCCGCCGACCGGTACGCGGATCTGGTGGTGCGGGCCGAGCAGGCCGGCGCCCGGGTCTCACCGGTCACCGACGACGCCCTCGCCGCGCTGGCCGAGACCGTCGCGCCGCAGGGGCTCGTGGCCGCCTGCCGGTTCGTCGACGTACCCCTCGCGGAGGCACTGTCGCGCCAGCCCCGGCTGGTCGCCGTCCTGGCCGACATCCGCGACCCCGGCAACGCCGGCACGGTCCTGCGCACCGCCGACGCGGCCGGTGCGGGCGCCGTGGTCTTCGCCGGGGACACGGTCGACCCGTACAACGGCAAGTGCGTACGCGCCTCGGCCGGCAGCCTGTTCCACCTCGACGTGGTCCGCGCCGGCGATCCCTTCGCCGTCGTCGCCCAGCTCCGCGCCGCCGGCCTGACCGTGTACGCCGCCGACGCCTACGGCGCGGCCGACCTCGACCACGTCCCGATGGACGCCCCGACCGCCTGGATGTTCGGCTCCGAGGCGCATGGGCTGCCGCGCGAGCTCGCCGAGGCCGCAGACGCCCGGGTGAAGGTACCGATCCACGGTCGCGCGGAGAGCCTCAACCTGGCTGCCGCCGCGGCCGTCTGCCTGTACTCTTGCGCCAGAGCGCAGCGCATGGAGGGGACATCCCGATGAGGCAGTTGTTTAGCCAGCCCGCCGGTGTCGGCGGGCGTCGGAGCTGACCTTCACGCTGCTCCACGCTCTCTTCGCGAACACCGGCGGGCTGCGGCGAAGCCGCGCGCCCTAGACTCTGTCCGGTTGTTTCCAGGGGAAGAGAGCCCTTCTGTGAGCGAGCGAACCAAGAAGCTCAGCGATTCGGGTCATGACCGCACCGAGCGAAGCGAGGTGGCGTCATGAGCTATCGAAACGATCCGTACGACCCGAAGCAGGTCGCGCTGCTCGACCAGTCGGCCCTCGACGACGCCGTGGCCGGCGCCGAGAAGGCCTTCGCCGAGGCCGGTGACCTCGACGCGCTGGCCGCGGTCAAGCACCAGCACCTCGGGGACCGGGCACCGGTGTCGCTGGCCCGCCGCGAGATCGGCGCGCTGCCCCCGCACGCCAAGTCCGACGCCGGCAAGCGGGTCAACGCGGCCCGCACCGCCATCTCGGCGGCGTTCGAGGCCCGGCACGCCGAACTGCTGGCCGACCGGGAGCGCCGGGTCCTCATCGAGGAGACCGTCGACGTCACGCTGCCCACCGCGCGCCGCCCGCGCGGCGCCCGGCACCCGCTGACCACGGTGATGGAGCGGATCAGCGACCTGTTCGTCGGTATGGGGTACGAGATCGCCGAGGGTCCCGAGGTCGAGCTGGACTGGTACAACTTCGACGCCCTCAATATCGCGCCCGACCATCCGGCGCGTTCGATGATGGACACGTTCTACATCGCTGCCGCCGGGGTGGCGAACCGGGACGCCGACGCCGAGTCCGGTCTCGTCCTGCGCACCCACACCTCGCCGGTGCAGGCGCGCACGATGCTCACCCGCAGGCCGCCGATCTACATCGCGTGCCCGGGCCGGGTGTACCGCACCGACGAGCTCGACGCCACCCACACCCCGGTCTTCCACCAGGTCGAGGGCCTGGTCGTGGACAAGGGCATCACGATGGCCCACCTCAAGGGCACCATCGACCACTTCGCGAAGACGATGCTCGGCGACGACGTGCGGACCCGGTGGCGGCCGTCGTACTTCCCGTTCACCGAGCCGTCGGCGGAGTTCGACGTGTGGTTCCCGCAGCACCGCGACGGGCCCCGGTGGGTCGAGTGGGGCGGCTGCGGCATGGTCAACCCCAGGGTGCTGGTCGCCTGCGGTATCGACCCGGACGAGTACTCCGGGTTCGCGTTCGGCATCGGCATCGAGCGGGCGCTGCAGTTCCGCCACGGCGCGGCCGACATGCGCGACATGGTGGAAGGCGACGTGCGGTTCGCGGCTGCGTTCGGAATGGAGGTCTGAAGGTGCGAGTACCCCTTTCGTGGCTGCGCGAGTACGTCGACCTGCCCGCCGACATCGACGTCGACGGCCTGGAGAAGGCGTTCGTGCGGGTCGGCCTGGAGGTCGAGGAGATCTTCGACCTGCGCGAGAACGTCACCGGCCCCCTCGTCGTCGGCCGGGTGCGCGCGATCGAGGAGCTGACCGGCTTCAAGAAGCCGATCCGGTACTGCCTGGTCGACGTCGGCAATGACGAACCCCAGGGGATCGTCTGCGGTGCCCGCAACTTCGTCGAGGGCGACCTGGTCGTCGTCGCGCTGCCCGGGGCGGTGCTGCCGGGCGGGTTCGCGATCGCCGCGCGCACCACGTACGGGCACGTCTCCAACGGCATGATCTGCTCGGCCCGGGAGCTGGGCGCCGGCGACGACCACTCCGGCATCATCGTGCTGCCGCCGGACACGAAGGCCGCGCCGGGTGCCGATGCCCGGCCGGTCGTCGGCCTCGACGAGGTCGTGGTGGAGCTGAACATCACCCCCGACCGCGGGTACTGCCTGTCGATCCGGGGCGTGGCCCGGGAGCTGGCCCACTCGCTCGGCGTCGGCTACCGCGACCCGGCCGCCGCCGTCCTGCCGGTGACGAGTGAGGAGCCGGGCTACCCGGTCAAGGTCGAGGACCCGGCCGGCTGCGACCGGTTCACCGCGGTCGCGGTGCGCGGGGTCGACCCGATCGCGCCGAGTCCGGAGTGGATGAAGCACCGGCTCACCCTCGCCGGCATCCGGTCGATCTCGCTGCCGGTCGACATCACCAACTACCTGATGCTCGAGCTGGGCCAGCCGATGCACGCGTTCGACCTGGAGCGCATCTCCGGCGAGCTGGTCATCCGGCGGGCCAGGCGCGGCGAGCGGCTGACCACGTTGGACGGCGTCGACCGGGCCCTCGACCCTGAAGACCTCGTCATCGCCGACGCCACCGGGGTGATCTCGCTGGCGGCCGTGATGGGCGGCGCGACCACCGAGGTGTCGGTGGAGACCACCGACCTGCTGTTCGAGGCCGCGCACTGGGACCCGGTGACGATCGCCCGGACCGCCCGCCGGCACAAGCTGCCCAGCGAGGCGAGCAAGCGCTTCGAGCGCGGCACCGACCCGCAGCTCACCCCGGTCGCGCTCGCGCGGGCAGCGGCGCTGATGGCCGAGTACGGCGGCGGTACCGTCGACAGCCGGGTGACCGACGTGTACGCGGTGACCCCGCCGGCCGCGATCACCATGCCGGCCGACCTGCCGGCCCGCACGGCCGGCGTGGACTACCCGCAACCGCGGGTGGTCGAGCTGCTCACCGAGATCGGCGCGGCGGTCGAGTGCGCCGGCGACCGGCTGGCCGTCACCCCGCCGACCTGGCGGCCCGATCTGACCGACCCGGCCGACCTCGCCGAGGAGGTGATCCGGCTCGACGGGTACGACAAGGTGCCGAGTGAACTGCCGCTCGCCCCGCCCGGCCGGGGGCTGACCGCGACGCAGCGCCGCCGCCGCACGGTGGGCCGGGCGCTCGCCGAGGCCGGCTACGTCGAGACGATCAACTACCCGTTCACCGGGACGGTGACGCTCGACGCGCTCGGCATCCCGGCCGACGACCCGCGCCGGCAGGCGCTGCGGCTGCGTAACCCGATCTCGGAGGAGGAGCCGCTGCTGCGGACGACGCTGCTGCCGCCGCTGCTGGCGACGCTGCGGCGCAACCTCGGCCGCGGTCACCGGGACGTCGCCCTGTACGAGATCGGCATGGTGTTCCACCCGACCTCGGCGCAGGGGACGCCGGAGCGGCTCGGGGTGGACCGGCGCCCGTCCGACGAGGAGCTGGACCGGGTCAACGCGTTCCTGCCGGACCAGCCGTGGCACGTCGCCGCGGTGGTGACCGGCGAGGTCGAGCCGGCCGGCTGGTGGGGGCCGGGCCGGGCCGGTGACTGGTCGGACGCCGTCGAGGCGGCGCGGACGGTGGTCGCCGCGGCCGGGCACACGCCCGAGGTCCGGGCCGCCGGGTACGCGCCGTGGCACCCCGGCCGGTGCGCCGAGATCCTGGTCGGTGGGGTGGTCGTCGGGCACGCCGGTGAGCTGCACCCGCAGGTGTGCGCCGCGCTGGACCTGCCCCGGCGGACCGCCGCCATGGAGCTCAACCTGGACGCGCTGCCGCTGCCCGGCGTCACGGAGGCCCCGCCGGTCTCCGGCTTCCCGCCGGCGCTGATCGACGTCGCGCTCGTGGTGGACCGGACGGTCCCCGCGGCCACCGTCGAGGCCGCGCTCGTCGACGGCGCGGGCGACCTGCTGGAGGGCGTGCGGCTGTTCGACGTGTACACCGGCGAGCAGGTCGGCGCGGAGCGCAAGAGCCTGGCGTACAAGCTGACGTTCCGGGCGCCCGACCGTACCCTCACCGTCGAGGAGGCGGTCGCCGCGCGCGACGCGGCGGTGGCCGTGGCCGCCGAGCGGGTGGGCGCGACCCTGCGCGGAGCCTGACGCTCCCCGTTCGGGGGAGAAGTTCACCGGTCCGGGAGAAGTCGTTCATGTGAGTGACTTCTCCCGGATAGCCGGACATAACTGCGCGGTAGGGTGAGCGCGTGCACCGTATCGAAGCCGATCTGATGGTGCCGGGTCAGGGCGAGCCGGTACGCGACGCCGTCGTCGTGTTCGACGGGCCGGTCATCTCCTACGCCGGTCCGGCGGCGCAGGCGCCCGCGACGCCGGGTGCCACCGTCACCCGTGCGGCCACGGTCATGCCCGGTCTGTGGGACTGTCATGTGCACCTGATGGGTCTGCGCTCGCTCGACCTGTCGCTGGTGCCGCAGGTACCGGTGGCGCTGCGCGCGGCCCGGACCACGGCGGACCTGCGCGCCGCGCTCGACGCCGGGGTCACCAGCGTGCGCGAGGTCGGTGGCCTGGGGGTGCACCTGGCCAGGGCGGTGGCCGAGGGCAGCGTGGACGGGCCGACCATCTACGCCGCCGGCGCGGTGCTGTCGACCACCGGCGGCCACGGCGACCTGCACGGGTACCCGCTGCCATGGGTCGGTGAACTCAGCGAGTTCCGGTTGGCCGACGGCCCGGCCGAGTGTGCCCGGGCGGCCCGCGAGCAACTGCGCCGGAACGCGAGGGTGATCAAGGTCTGCGCCTCCGGCGGCGTACTGTCCGAAGTGGACCACCCGATCCACCAGCAGTTCACCGTCGCGGAACTGACGGCGATCGTCGAGGTAGCCGGGATGGCCGAGCGGGTCGTCGCCGCGCACTGCCACGGCAAGCCGGGCATCATGGCGGCGCTCGAGGCCGGGGTCCACACCATCGAGCACGGCACGTACCTCGACGAGGAGGCGGCCGTGGCGATGCGCGAGTGCGGCGCGATCCTCGTGCCGACCCGCACGATCGTGCAGGAGATTGTCGACAGTGGAGCGGCGCCGCCGTTCGCGCTCGCCAAACTCGCCGCGATCGCCGAACGCCACGCCGACACGGTGGCGCTGGCCCGCCAGGCGGGCGTCACCGTGGCCGCGGGTAGTGACCTGGCGGTCAGCGGCGGCGGGCCGGGCTCCTGGGGGCGGCACGGGCGCGAGCTGTCGCTGCTGGTGGAGGCCGGGTTCACGCCGCTGGAAGCGATCGAGGCGGCGACCGCGGCCGCGCCCGCGACGCTCGGGCCGCAGGCCCCGCGCGCGGGGCTGCTCGCCGCGGGGTACGACGCGGACGTGCTCGTGCTCGACGCCGATCCGCTGGCCGACATCGGGGTGCTCGCCCGGCCGGCGCACATCACCGGCGTCTGGCAGGTCGGCCGCCGGGTCAAGGGCTGAGCGGATGCGCGTGTACCGACAGTCGCGCTGCGCTAACAAACTGCCGGGGAGGCTCGCGTGACCACCCCTGGGAGAGGCAGACTCGCATCCGTGGTGAATACCCGGCCGTCCACCCCCATCGGCCGCGGCGAGATCCTTGAGCAGGCCCGTGTCCGGCTCGCCGCCGGCGGCAGCATCCTGCTGTACGGGCCGGCGGGGATCGGCAAGTCCACCATCCTGCAGGCCCTCGCAGCGGATGCCGACCCCGCGCTGGTCCTGCGTGCCAACGCCGCCGAAGCCGAAGCAGAACTGCCTTATCTCGCACTGGTCGACCTGTTCGACGGGGTACTCGACGAGTACGCCGCCGAGCTTCCGGAACACCTGCGTGCGGCGCTGGATGGCGCCCTGCTGCGCAGCGCGTTGCCGGACACCGCCCACGACCAACTCGCCGTCCGGTTGGCCGTGCTCGAACTGGTCCGCGCGCTCGCCGCCGACCGTCCGGTCCTGCTGGTCCTCGACGACGTGCAGTGGATCGACCAGCCGAGCGCGGGAGTGCTGCGCTTCGTCACCCGGCGCCTGGACACGCTGCCCGTGCGCATCCTCGCCGCGGAGCGGGCGGCCGACGGCGGCGCCCCGGTCTCGCTGGACCTGTGCCCGCCCGGCTGTCTGGAGCTGGCCGTCCCGCCGCTGCCCGAGCCCGACGTGGCCGACCTGCTGCGGGCCCGGCTGGGTGTGCCGGTGCCGCGCAGTCGGCTGCACCGCGTCTACAGCGCCAGTGGCGGCAACCCGCTGTTCGCCGTGGAGCTGGGGCGGGCGTTGCGCGAGCGCGACGAGGACTCGCCGACCGCGCCGCTGCCGGTACCCGACCGGCTGCGCGCGCTGCTCGCCGCCCGGATCGCCACGCTGCCCGGGTACGCCCGGCCGGCGCTGCTGGTCGCCGCGGCGACCGCCCGTCCGACCCGGTCCCTGCTGGAACACTGCGGCGTCGACATCGACCGGGAACTCGGCGAGGTCGCCTGCGCGGGCGTGATCTCGATCGACGGCGACGCGGTCGCGTTCACCCACCCGCTGCTGCGCGAGATGGTGTACGCCGATGCCAGCCCGGCCGAGCGGCGCCGGGCGCACGAACTGCTCGCCGAGGCCGTCAGTGACCGGGTCGAGCGGGCCCGCCACCTGGCCCAGGCCCGCCCCGAGCCGGACGAGTCGCTGGCCGCCACGCTCGCCGAGGCCGCGACCGTGGCGCGGCTGCGGGGTGCGCCGGCCACCGCCGCCGACCTCGCGGCGCTGGCCGCCGAACGTACCCTCGCCTCGATGGCCGGCGTCGCCGCGGCGCGGCGGCTGCTCGCCGCGACGCACGCGTTCGACGCCGGTTCGCCGGCGGACGCCACCCGGTACGCGACCGCGGCGCTGCGGGAGGGCGCCGAGCCCGGTACCCGGGTCGGCGCGCGGCTGCTGCTGTTCGACCTCGCCGGCCAGGACAAGTCGGGCGTGGCGCCGTTGCTGGACGCGGCGTTCAAGGATGCGGCGGACGACCTCGGGCTGCTGGCCCGGGTCCGGCTCTACCGGGCGGTGAAGGCCCACTACGACCGCGACACCGAGGCGGCGCTGGCTGAGCTCAAGCGCGCCGAGGAGACCGCCGAGCAGGCCGGCGACTTCGACTGCCTGGTCGAGGTGCTCGGCTGGCGGGGCAGCTTCGTCGACGGCCCGGAGAGCGACGAGATCCTCGAGCGCGCCGGTGAACTGGCCCTCGACCTGCCGCTGTCCCGCCCGGTGGTCGCCGCCCGGCAGTTGGCCGCGATGAGCCGGCTGGTGCGCGGCGACACCGCGGAGGCGATTCGGCGGATTGAGTCGCTGCGCGAGGCGGTGGAGCGCTCCGGCATGCTGCGCGACCTCGCGGTCGTGCTGATCTCGGTCACCGGGATCTACTGGCGGGCCGGCCGGTGCGCCGACTCCCTTGCCGCCGGCCGCGACTGCGCCCGGCTGTACGCCGACGTCGAGACCACCCCCGGGCCGGGCCTGCTGGTCGGTGCCCAGGGTGAGCTGTTCGGCGGCACCGCCGACCAGGCCGCGGTCTACGCCGAGCAGGCCGTCCGGGCGATCCAGGACGCCGGCGACGAGGACTGGCTGAAGATCGCGTACGCGACGCAGGGCATGGTGCACGTGCTGCGCGGCGACCCGGTCGCGGCGGCGGAGGTGATGCGCCAGGCATGGGCGATCGAGCAGCGTCTCGGCCGGATCGATCCGGCGCTGTGGCCGTGGCACGCCGACTTCGTGGAGTCCCTGATCGCCTCGGGCGCGCGCGCCGAGGCGGCGGAGGTGCTCGCCGAGGTCCGGCGCTGCGCCGATCTCCTCGACCGGAGGGTGGCGATGCTCGGCCTGGCCCGTGCCGGGGCGGTGCTGGCCGCCGGCGCCGACCCGAGGGAGGCCGCCGAGACGCTCTCGACGGCGATAGCGACGTGGGTCGACCACCCGTACCCGATCGAGGTGGCCCGGGCCTGGCACACACTCGGTGGCCTGGAGCGGCGGGCGCACCGCCGGGGTGCGGCCCGGGCGGCCTTCGCGGAGGCGGTCCGCCGGTACACCGCGGCCGACGCGGCACCGTGGGCGCGGGTCGCGTCGGCCGAACTGGCGCGGCTCGACGGCGGCCGGGGTGCCGGCCTGTCGGAGACCGAACGGCGGATCGTGGAGCTGGTCCGCGGTGGGGCCACCAACCGGGAGATCGCCCGGTCGATGTTCCTGTCGATCAAGGCGGTGGAGGCCAACCTGACCCGCCTGTACCGCCGTCTCGGCGTCCGTAACCGGGCGCAGCTCGCCCGCGCGCTGGACTCGACCGACTGAAGCCCGGCTCGGCCGACCGAAGAGGGCGCCCCGCTTCCCGTCCGGACGGGAAGCGGGGCGCCCCCCTTTCGTGTTCCGTGGTGGCCCTTCCGGTGGTCGGCCCGCAGCGGGTTGCCCCGCCGATCGTTGGACCGGTGGCGGGACGCCTCGGGGCCAGGCTCGTGGCGAACCCCCTCTCACCAGGCGCGACGTCGTGTCCGGTGTCACCCGCCGGCATCGGCGGTTTCCGGTTGCGCGCCCACCCGCACACCTATACAGTCGATCGCATAGTCATGCGGGAGGCGGTATGGGCATACGAATCGCGGTGGCCGGGGCGAGCGGGTACGCCGGTGGCGAGCTGCTCCGCCTGATCGCCGGGCACCCGTACTTCGAGCTCGCGGTGGCGACCGGCCAGAGCCAGGCGGGTGTCCCGATCGGTGCGGTGCACCCGCACCTGGCGACGCTGGCCGACCACGTGCTGACGGCGACCGACCCGACCGCGCTGGCAGAGGCCGACCTGGTGTTTCTCGCCCTGCCACACGGGGAGTCCGCAGCGGTGGCCGCGCAACTGCCGGCGCAGACCAAGGTCGTCGACCTGGGCGCCGACCACCGGCTGGTCGACCCCGACGACTGGGCCCGCTACTACCCGGGTGCGCACGCCGGGACCTGGACGTACGGCCTTCCGGAGCTGCCCGGCCAGCGCGCGAGGATCGCGGAGTCCACGAGAACGGCCGCGACCGGCTGCTACGCGGTGGCCACCATCCTCGCGCTGGCGCCACTCATCGCCACCGGTGCCGCCAGCCCGGACGACGTGGTGGTGGTCGCCGCCTCCGGCACCTCTGGCGCCGGCAAGTCCCCCAAGGCCCACCTGCTCGGCAGCGAGGTGATGGGCGACATCAGCCCGTACAAGGTGGGCGCGCACCAGCACACACCCGAGATCAAGCAGGCGACCGGGGCGCGGACGCTGTCGTTCACCCCGACCCTCGCACCGATGCCGCGCGGCATCCTGTCGACGGTGACGGCCGTTGCCGCCACGGACGTCGACGTCCGGGAGGTGCTGCGGGACGCGTACGCGGGCGAGCACTTCGTACGGGTGCTGCCCGAGGGGCGCTGGCCGCACACCGCGGCGACTTTCGGGTCGAACGCCTGCCACCTGCAGGGCACCGTCGACCTCGACTCCGGTCGGCTGATCGTGACGTCCGCGATCGACAACCTCGGTAAGGGCGCGGCCGGCCAGGCGGTCCAGTGCGCCAACCTGATGCTCGGCCTGCCGGAGACGGCGGGCCTGACCGCGAACGGAGTGGCACCATGAGTGTTACGGCCCCGAAGGGGTTCCGGGCGGCCGGTGTGACCGCCGGGCTCAAAGCGTCGGGCAGTCCCGACGTCGCGCTCGTCGTCAACGACGGCCCGGACGTCACCGCCGCCGGCGTGTTCACCTCCAACCGGGTGAAGGCCGCGCCGGTGCTGTGGAGCCAGCAGGTCCTGCGGTCGGGCTTCGTCCGCGCGGTCGTGCTCAACTCCGGTGGCGCCAACGCCTGCACCGGCCCGCAGGGCTTCCAGGACACCCACCGCACCGCCGAGCACGTGGCGGCCCGGCTGACGGCCACCGCCCGGCAGCCGTTCGGCGCCGCGGACGTGGCGGTCTGCTCGACCGGCCTGATCGGGGAGCGGCTGCCGATGGACAAGCTGCTGCCGGGGGTGGACGCGGCGGTACGCGGCCTGGTGCGCGACGGCGGGCCGGCCGCCGCCGAGGCGATCATGACGACCGACACCCGGCCCAAGAACACCGTGCAGGCCGGCGAGGGCTACACCGTCGGCGGCATGGCCAAGGGCGCCGGCATGCTGGCCCCGGCCCTGGCCACGATGCTGTGCGTGCTCACCACCGACGCGGTGGCCGACTCGGAGACGCTCGACGTCGCGCTGCGGGAGGCGTGCCGGGTGACCTTCGACCGGCTCGACTCCGACGGCTGCATGTCGACCAACGACACGGTGCTGCTGCTGGCCAGTGGCGCCTCCGGAATCGAGCCGTCGGCCGAGGAACTGACCGCGGTCGTCACCGCGGCCTGCCACGACCTGGCGCAGCAGCTGCTCTCGGACGCCGAGGGTGCCACCAAGGACATCGCCATCGAGGTCACCGGAGCCGCGAGCGAGGCCGACGCGGTGGAGGTGGGCCGCTCCATCGCGCGCAACAACCTGGTCAAGTGCGCCTTCTTCGGCAACGACCCCAACTGGGGGCGGGT
The DNA here is from genome assembly GCF_049999945.1 of Planosporangium spinosum. Taxonomy (NCBI): domain Bacteria; kingdom Bacillati; phylum Actinomycetota; class Actinomycetes; order Micromonosporales; family Micromonosporaceae; genus Planosporangium; species Planosporangium spinosum. The sequence continues at coordinate 193,288 of NZ_JBLYUB010000013.1, forward strand.
CCTCGCCGCGATCGGCACCACGGCCGCGGAGTTCGACCCGGACGCGCTCGATGTGGCGATCAACGGGGTGTGGATCTGCCGGGGCGGCGCCGCCGGCGACGACCGGGCCAAGGTGGACCTGACCGGGCGCAAGATCGTGGTCCGGGTGGACCTGCACGCCGGGGACGCGGAGGCGACCATCTGGACCAGCGACCTGTCGCTCGGGTACGTGCACGAGAACTCGGCGTACTCGTCATGAACGGACGGGACCTGGGGATCGCCCTGGGCAAGGCGACCACGCTGATCGAGGCGCTGCCGTGGCTGACGGAGTTCCACGGCGCGACGGTCGTGGTCAAGTACGGCGGCAACGCGATGGTCGACAACGAGCTGAAGCGGGCGTTCGCCGCGGACATGGTCTTCCTGCGGTACGTGGGGATCAAGCCCGTCGTGGTGCACGGCGGTGGGCCGCAGATCTCGGCGATGCTGGGGCGCCTCGACATCGCCAGCGAGTTCCGCGGTGGCCTGCGGGTCACCACGCCCGAGGCGATGGACGTGGTGCGGATGGTCCTCGTCGGGCAGGTCGGCCGGGAGCTGGTCAACCTCATCAACGGGTACGGGCCGTTCGCGGTCGGGATGTCCGGTGAGGACGCGCAGCTGTTCACCGCCGTGCGGCGGGCCGCGTTCGTCAACGGCGAGCCGGTCGACGTGGGTCAGGTCGGCGACGTCGCCGAGGTCAACACGTCGGCCATCACCGACCTGATCGAGGCCGGCCGGATCCCGGTGGTGTCGACGGTCGCGCCGGACGCCGACGGCGTCCTGCACAACCTCAACGCCGACACGGCCGCGGCCGCGCTCGCGGTCGCGCTCGGGGCGCGCAAGCTCGTCGTCCTCACCGACGTCGAGGGGCTGTACGCGAACTGGCCCGACACCGACAGCCTCGTCAGCCAGCTCACCGCGGCGGAGCTGGACGAGCTGATGCCGGAGCTGGAGTCCGGGATGGTGCCGAAGATGGAGGCCTGTCTGCGCGCGGTCAAGGGTGGCGTACCGGCGGCGCACGTCGTCGACGGCCGGGTGCCCCACTCCATCCTGCTGGAAGTGTTCACCTCGGAAGGGTTCGGAACGATGGTGGTGCCGGCATGAGCGAGCGCAGCGAGCGAATCGAACGGCTCAGTCGCGTGGTGCCTCATGGCGGCACGGAGCGAAGCGGAGTGTCGGCATGAGGGTCCTGAACCAGTGGAAATCCTCCGTGATGAACACGTACGGGTCGCCGTCGCTGGCGATCGTGCGCGGCGAGGGCGCCGTCGTCGTCGACGAGGACGGTAAGTCCTACCTGGACCTCGTCGGCGGGATCGCCGTCAACGCGCTCGGCCACGCCCACCCGGCCGTGGTCGAGGCCGTGACCACACAGCTGTCGACCCTGGGCCAGGTGTCCAACCTGTACGCCTCGGGGCCCGCCGGCGCGCTCGCCGAGCGGCTGCTGGCTCTGGCTGGCGGCCGGCCGGGGGCGGTGTTCTTCGCCAACTCCGGCGCCGAGGCCAACGAGGCGGCGTTCAAGCTGTCCCGGCGCACCGGCCGTACCCACGTCGTCGCCACCGAGAACGCCTTCCACGGCCGGACGATGGGCAGCCTCGCGCTCACCGGGCAGCCGGCCAAGCGCGACCCCTTCCTGCCGCTGCCGGGCGACGTGACGCACGTGCCCTACGGTGACGTCGACGCGCTCGCCGCCGCGGTCACCGACGAGACCGCCATGGTCATCCTCGAGCCGATCCAGGGCGAGGCGGGCGTGGTGGTACCTCCGGCCGGCTACCTGGCCGCCGCCCGGGACATCACCGCCCGGCACGGCGCGCTGCTCGCCCTCGACGAGGTGCAGACCGGGGTCGGGCGCACCGGGTACTGGTACGCGTTCCAGGCCGAGGGGATCGAGCCCGACGTGGTGACCCTCGCCAAGGGGCTGGGCGGCGGCCTGCCGATCGGCGCCTGCCTGGCGTTCGGCGAGGCGGCGACGCTGCTCGGCCCGGGCGCGCACGGCACCACGTTCGGCGGCAACCCGGTCTGCTGCGCCGCGGCCCTGGCCGTGCTCGACACGATCGCCTCGCTGGACCTGCTCGGCCACGTGAAGCGGGTCGGCGAGCGGCTGCGTGACGGCATCGAGGCGCTCGACCATCCGCTCGTCGGCGCGGTCCGGGGCGCCGGGCTGCTGCTCGGGATCGTGCTCACCGAGCCGGTCTCGGCCGCGGTGACCGCCGCCCTTGCCGGTGCCGGTTTCCTGGTCAACCCCGTCCAGCCCGGGGTGGTCCGGCTGGCGCCGCCCCTGATCCTGACCACTGAGCAAGCGGACGCGTTCGTCGCCGCCCTGCCCGACGCCCTGGAGGCGGCACAGTAGTGATCCGGCACTTCCTGCGCGACGACGACCTGACCCCGGCCGAGCAGGCCGCCGTCCTCGACCTCGCCGCCACGCTCAAGGCCGACCGGTACGGCCACCTGCCGCTCGCCGGCCCGCAGTCGGTCGCGGTGATCTTCGAGAAGCAGAGCATGCGGACCCGTACCTCGTTCGAGGTCGGCATCGCCGAACTCGGCGGGCACGCGGTCATCATCGACGCTCAGTCCACCCACCTCGGCCGGGGCGAGACGATCGAGGACGCCGCGCGGGTGCTGTCGCGGTACGTGCGGGCCATCGTGATCCGCTCGCACGCCGACGCCCGGCTGGCGGCGCTGGCCGCCGGGTCGTCGGTGCCCGTGGTCAACGCGCTCACCGACGGCTTCCACCCCTGCCAGCTGCTGGCCGACCTGCTCACGATCCGCGAGCGCCTGGGCGGCACGGCCGGCCGGACGCTGGCCTACCTCGGCGACACCGCCAACAACATGGCCCACTCGTACCTGCTCGCCGGCGCGACCGCCGGCATGCACGTACGGCTGGCCGGCCCGCCCGGGTTCGACCCGGATCCGGCCGTCGTGGCGAAGGCGGCGCGGATCGCGGCCACCACCGGCGGCTCGGTCGAGGTCGGCCACGATGCGGGCGCCGCGGTGGCCGGCGCCGACGTGGTCGCCACCGACTGCTGGACGTCCATGGGGCAGGAGGGCGACGGGCTGGACCGGATCACGCCGTTCCGGCCGTACCAGGTCAACGCGGAGCTGCTGGCCGGCGCCAAGCCGCACGTGGTGGTGCTGCACTGCCTGCCGGCGCACCGCGGCGAGGAGATCACCGGCGACGTCCTCGACGCGAGCGCCGCCTGGGACGAGGCCGAGAACCGGTTGCACGCGCAGAAGGCCCTGCTGGCGTGGCTGCTGTCATGACCAGCGCACCGCAGACCAAGGCCGCCCGGCACGCCCGCATCGTCGCGTTGATCCGGGACCGCGCGGTGCGCTCCCAGACCGAGCTGGCCGAGTTGCTGGCCGCCGAGGGCACCCAGGTCACCCAGGCCACGCTGTCGCGCGACCTGGAGGAGCTGGGCGCGGTCAAGGTGAGCGGCGCGTACCTCATCCCGGAGGACGGCAACCGGCCGCTGCGCGCATCGGAGCAGGCGCCGGCCCGGCTGGTACGGCTGCTGCGCGAGCTGCTCACCGGCGCCGACGCCAGCGGTAACCTGGTCGTCCTGCGCACCCCGCCGGGTGCCGCCCAGTTCCTGGCCAGTGCGCTGGACCGCTCCGGCCTACCGGACGTGGTCGGCACGATCGCCGGCGACGACACCATCCTGGTCGTCGCCCGGGACGTCACCGGCGGTCCGGCGCTCGCCGACAAGCTCGCCGCCTGGGGCCGCACCGACAACGGGCCCGCGGCCGGCACCCCCGATACCCCCGACACCGCAGCCGCTCCCGGCGGCCCGCATACCACCCGTACAGATGAAGGGAGCCCGTCGTGACCGACCGGGTCGTGCTCGCGTATTCCGGAGGGCTGGACACCTCCGTTGCCATTCCGTACCTCGCCGAGAAGACCGGCGCCGAGGTCATCGCGGTGGCCGTCGACGTCGGCCAGGGCGGCGAGGACCTGGCCGTCATCCGCCAGCGGGCGCTCGACTGCGGCGCCGTCGAGGCCGAGGTCGTCGACGCGCGCGAGGAGTTCGCCGCCGACTTCTGCCTGCCGGCGCTGCGCGCCAACGCCCTCTACATGGACCGGTACCCGCTGGTGTCGGCGCTGAGCCGGCCGCTGATCGTGCGTCACCTGGTGGCGGCGGCCAAGAAGTACGGCGGCACGATCGTCTCCCACGGCTGCACCGGCAAGGGCAACGACCAGGTGCGGTTCGAGGTGGGCATCGGCGCGCTCGCGCCCGACCTGAAGGTCATCGCCCCGGCGCGTGACTTCGCCTGGACCCGGGACAAGGCGATCGCGTACGCCGAGGAGAAGGGCCTGCCGATCGACGTGTCACACAAGTCGCCGTACTCGATCGACCAGAACCTGTGGGGCCGCGCGGTCGAGACCGGGTTCCTGGAGGACATCTGGAACGCGCCGATCGAGGACCTCTACAGCTACACCCAGGACCCGACGGTGGTCCGGGACGCCGACGAGGTCGTGATCACCTTCGAGGCGGGCGTGCCGGTCGCGATCGACGGTGAGACCGTCACGCCGTACCAGGCCGTCGCCGAGCTCAACCGGCGCGCCGGCGAGCAGGGCGTGGGGCGCCTGGACATGGTCGAGGACCGGCTGGTGGGCATCAAGAGCCGCGAGGTGTACGAGGCTCCCGGCGCGATCGCGCTGATCGCCGCCCACCAGGAGCTGGAGAACGTCACGGTCGAGCGGGACGTGGCCCGGTTCAAGCGCACGGTCGACCAGCGCTGGGGCGAGCTGGTCTACGACGGGCTGTGGTTCTCGCCGTTGAAGAAGGCCCTCGACGCGTTCATCGCCGAGACCCAGCAGCACGTGTCCGGTGAGATCCGCATGGTGCTGCACGGGGGTCGGGCCACGGTGACCGGCCGCCGTTCCGAGGCCAGCCTGTACGACTTCAGCCTCGCCACGTACGACGAGGGCGACATGTTCGACCAGTCGCTGGCCAAGGGCTTCGTCGACCTGTGGGGCCTGCCCAGCCGGCTGGCCGCCGCCCGCGACGCCCGCCTGGAGCAGTGACCCGGTTTTATCGCGATCTTGGTGAGTTTGACATCGTGGGGCGGTGTCGAACTCACCAAGATTCACATAAGGAGCGTGAGGCATGACCCAGACCGACGGACCGACGCGACTGTGGGGTGGCCGCTTTGCCGGCGGTCCGGCCGAGGCCCTCGCGCGCCTGAGCGTGAGCGTCCAGTTCGACTGGCGGCTCGCCCCGTACGACCTGGCCGCCTCCCGGGCGCACGCCCGCGTGCTGGCCCGGGCCGGTCTGCTCGACGCCGAGGAGCTGGGCCGGATCCTGGCCGCGCTCGACGACCTCGAGTCGGCCTGCGCCGCCGGTGAGTTCCGGCCGACGATCGAGGACGAGGACGTGCACACCGCCCTGGAGCGCGGCCTGCTCGAGCGCCTCGGCTCGCTGGGCGGCAAGCTGCGCGCCGGACGGTCCCGCAACGACCAGGTCGCCACCGACCTGCGGCTGTACCTGCGCGACCACGCCCGTGGCGTCGCTGCTCGGATCGTGGAGCTGGCCGACGCCCTCGTCGAGCAGGCCGGCCGGCACATCGACACCCCCGCGCCGGGCTTCACCCACCTGCAGCCGGCGCAGCCGATCACGTTCGGCCACCAGCTCCTCGCGCACGTCCAGGCGCTGCTGCGCGACCTCGACCGGCTGCGCGACTGGGACCGCCGTACCGCCGTCTCGCCGCTCGGCTCCGGTGCGCTCGCCGGCTCGTCGCTGCCGCTGGACCCGGCTCTGGTCGCCCGGGAACTGGGCTTCGACGCGCCGGCCGCGAACTCGATCGACGCGGTCGCCGACCGTGACTTCGTCGCCGAGTTCCTGTTCGTGGCGGCCCTGACCGGCGTGCACCTGTCCCGACTGGGGGAGGAGGTCGTGCTCTGGACCACGCCGTCGTTCGGCTGGGTCGAGCTGGACGACGCGTTCGCCACCGGCTCGTCGATCATGCCGCAGAAGAAGAACTCCGACATCGCCGAGCTGGCCCGGGGCAAGTCCGGCCGGCTGATCGGGCACGTCGCCGGGGTACTGGCCATGCTCAAGGGCCTCGCGCTGGCGTACGACCGCGACCTGCAGGAGGACAAGGAGCCCGTCTTCGACGCGGTCGACACGCTGGAGCTGGTCCTCCCCGCGCTCGCCGGCATGATCTCCACGATGACGGTACGGGTGGACCGGCTCGCCGCGGCGGCGCCCCGTGGGTACACCCTGGCCACCGAGGTCGCCGACTGGCTGGTGCGCCGGGGCGTACCGTTCCGGGACGCGCACGAGATCACCGGCAAGCTGGTGATGATCTGCACCGCCCGGGACTGCGCGCTCGAGGACGTGTCCGACGACGACCTGGCCGCGTGCAGCCCGCACCTGACCCCCGAGGTCCGTGAGGTGCTGTCGGTACGCGGTGCGCTCGCGGCCCGGACCACGCCGGGCTCGACCGGCCCAGGGCCGGTCAGCGAGCAGTTCGCCGCCGTTTCCGACCGCCTGCAGGCGTGGCGGGAGTGGACCGCGCAGTCGGTCGTACCCCGGTAGCGGCGAGCGGCCGGTCGTCCCCAGCGCCGGCGGTCGGGGTACCGGCCGCCGGCGCCGCCGTCCCGCATCGCGACACGACCGGCCCTGCGCGCCGAGCGCTTGCCCTGGTCACCTACTGTCGAAGCGTACTGTTGTATCGGCGGAGGGAAATATGGCCATGCACGCGCGGCGCAGATGGGTGCCGGTAGTCGCGACGTCCCCGCACGACCGGGTCGGCGTACTGCCGGCCGGGTGGTGGCCGGAGACCGCGGCGGCGTGGCCGACGAACCCGCGTTACGTGTCGTCGCGCGGCCCGCGCGACATCCAGCCGCCCACCGACCGGTTCTCCGCTGCCGAGACCTGCCACGAGGCCCTGCACCGGGACGCCACGATGCGGGCCGCCCTGCTCAACCGGGCCCGCCGGGCACCGCGTACGCACTGATCGCCCCGGCGGTACGGTCGTCGTCGACCGCACATTCACACCGGGGAGCGCGTACGTGAGCCAGGACCTGGCCGACCTGCTGGCCGGCCCCGCCGAGGTGGCCGCACCCGGGCTGCTCGGCTGCCTGCTGACGGCGGGCGGGGTGACGGTACGGCTGAGTGAGGTCGAGGCGTACGCCGGGACCGGAGGCGACCCCGCTTCGCACGCCCACCGTGGCCGCACCCCGCGCAACGAGGTCATGTTCGGCCCGCCGGGGTACGCATACGTCTACTTCACGTACGGCATGCACTGGTGCATGAACGTCGTCTGCGGACCCGCCGGCGAGGCGGCGGCGGTTCTGCTGCGGGCCGGTGCGGTCGTCGACGGCATCGAGACCGCCCGCGCCCGCCGCCGGCTGCGGGTACCCGACGACCGCCAGCTGGCCCGCGGCCCGGCCCGGCTGTGCGCGGCCCTGGGTATCGACCGGTCGGTGTACGGCACCTCCCTGCTCGGCGGGGGACCGGTCACGCTGCACCCGCCCGCCGAGCCGGTACCGGCCGAGCTGATCCACGCCGGCCCCCGGGTCGGCGTGACCGGCGGGCACGACACCCCGTGGCGCTTCTGGATCACCGGAGACCCGACGGTCAGCGAGTACCGCCGGCACGTACCGAAACGGACGGCGGGCGTCACCGCGCGTCCGACCCGCCCGGGTCGGTGAACGCCGAGCGGGTGCGGGCCGGCCGGCGTCAGGGGCCGGCGCCGGGCCGTCGGAGCCGAACGGCCGGTCACAACCGGGTTCGGCGCGAAACCGGTTGTGACCGGCGCGCACCGATGGGGGACAATCGCGGACGTGACCGACGTACTCGATGACTTGCAGTGGCGCGGCCTGATCGCGCTCTCCACCGACCTCGATGCCCTGCGGGCGGAGATGGCCCGTGGGCCGATCACCTACTACTGCGGCTTCGACCCCACGGCGCCCAGCCTGCACGTCGGTAACCTGGTTCAGATCCTCACCGTGCGCCGTCTCCAGCGGGCCGGCAACAAGCCCCTCGCCCTGGTGGGCGGCGCCACCGGTCTGATCGGGGACCCGCGCCCACAGTCCGAGCGGACCCTCAACTCGCGTGAGACCGTTGCCGGCTGGGTCGACCGTATCCGCGCGCAGATCGAGCCGTTCCTGGACTTCGACGGCGAGTACGCCGCCCGGATGGTCAACAACCTGGACTGGACCGAGGGGTTGTCGGCGCTGGACTTCCTGCGCGACGTGGGCAAGCACTTCCGGGTCAACAACATGCTCGCCAAGGAGGCCGTCAGCGCGCGGCTCAACTCCGATGCCGGGATCAGCTACACGGAGTTCAGCTACCAGATCCTGCAGGGAATGGACTTCCTGGAACTGTTCCGGCGGTACGGCTGCCGCTTGCAGACCGGTGGCAGCGACCAGTGGGGCAACCTGACCGCGGGTAGCGACCTCATCCGCCGGGTCACCGGGGAGTCGGCGCACCTGCTGGCGACGCCGCTGGTGACGAACGCGGCCGGGGAGAAGATCGGGAAGTCCACCGGCGGCGGCAACCTCTGGCTCGACCCGGAGATGACCAGCCCGTACGCGCTCTACCAGTACTTCATCAACGTCGACGACGCGACGGTCGGGCAACTGTTGCGGATCTTCACGTTCCTGGACCGGGAGGAGATCCTGGCCCTGGAGAAGGAGACCGCCGAGCGCCCCGCCGCCCGCGTCGCCCAGCGGCGCCTCGCCGAAGAGGTCACCCGACTGGTACACGGCGAGGAGGAGACCCGCGCGGTCATCGAGGCCAGCAAGGCGCTGTTCGGCCGGGGGGACCTCGAATCGCTGCCGCCGAGCACACTGCGGGCCGCGCTGGCCGAGGCCGGTCTGGCCGAGATCCAGGGCTCGCTGCCGCCGGTCGCGGCGCTGCTGAAGGAGTCCGGCCTGGTCTCGAGCATGAACGAGGCCCGGCGCACGATCGCCGAGGGCGGTGCCTACATCAACAATGAGCGGGTGACCGACGCCGAGGCCGCCGTACCCGACGACGCGCTGCTGCACGGACGGTGGCTGGTCCTGCGCCGGGGTAAGAAGACGATCGCCGGGGTCGAGCTGGTCCGGTAACCGCCAGGACGAGGCGGGACTGGCGCCCGCCAGCGAGGTGTTGGGCGTGCCTGCCGCCGTCCGCGAGGACGGCGGCAGGCACGGATCCCGGAGGCTGTCAGGGCCGCCGGGACTCCATTCCGACGTCGTGGCGTTTGACCTTCGCTGCCGCCCGGTTGTGCGCCTGGTGCGCGCGCCGGTGGCCGGGAATGCCACTCGGGGAACCGGCGTCGAACCGGGGATTGTCCGGTCCGTGCCGACGATGTCGGTGCGGGATGGACCCGCCGGCCGGGGATTAAAGTTCCCCGGTCGGCGCTGTACCAACGGTTCATCCGGCACACGTCACGGATGTGACGCGGGACAAGGTCGGCAGATTTGACGATCGGGATCCGGACCGCGTAATTTTCTCTCTGCCCGCGGGGCCGCTGGAGATCATCTCTGGTGGTGATGCGGGTCCGGGCGGGTGGCGCGGTGCGCCGGCCTCGACCGGTTGCCCGATGGCGGCGGCGGTTTCACCGAATCGATGGAC